>NZ_JANQDJ010000045.1:0-22442 GCF_029891685.1 Umezakia ovalisporum Ak1311
CGCTACCTTCAAGCTTGTATGTGTCAACAAATCAGTTATGTTCATTGGATGGAAGATATTATGAGATGTTGACATTTTCACCTTTGATAGGACTACTATATCTAACTATGTAAAGTTTTGTAACGACATTCAACATTTCTGAACTGTCAGGGTTTTTCCCTTTAAATATTATATTCTTTATTGTCGGAAAATGACAAAAAAGGGGTAAGTGTCCGTAAGTGGATTTGTCCAAGTTGCCAAAGAACTTATGATAGAGGTGAGAATGGCGTCAACAAATACTGTGGGACACACAGCATTTGAAGCTTGTAGAGAAACGGTAAGACCAGCTGGTACAAGTACCAAAAAGCGTGTTCCTAAGAAGCAAGACTCCTCCGCTACACTGCAAAGCAGTGTAGCGGGGAGTCTCAAAGGTATACTGTAGCTCTCACATACCGAACAAGCTGAAATCGGTTAAAATGACAAGTATTCCCAAACTAGGCAACACCTTTGCAACAAAAACATCAAAAATAATATCTACATTAATCAGTAATACATCTAAATGTTCTGATACACAGCAATGAACAAGCAAGTAAATGACCGAGATTCCACACTTGATCAAGCTAATGCCAAGTATCAAAATCACGTGCCTTGGAGAAAAGCAGCAGCCTCTTTATCACTGGTGTTGCTGGGATCAGGTATGACATTAGCAGCTGGTTATGTAGCTGAAAACCATCAGCACATATCCGAGAGAACATCAAACCTAGGAGTAAGCCGAGTCAATGCTGCTCCTCCCTTGCCAGGTGCTACAGGTTCTAACTTCGTTACCCAAGTGGTGCAGAAGGTGGGTCCATCTGTGGTGCGGATTGAAGCTTCCCGAACTCTCAGCAATCGGTTTCCTGCTGAATTTAACGATCCATTTTTCCGCCAATTTTTTGGGTTTCGGCTGCCAGAACAACAAAGCCGAGTACAAAGAGGCACTGGTTCGGGTTTTATCATCAGTGAAGATGGTAGCATTCTCACTAATGCCCATGTAGTATCAGATGCGGATACCGTAAAAGTCATACTTAAAGACGGGCGTATTTTTGAAGGTAAAGTCATGGGGAGCGACGAATTAACAGATGTCGCTGTGGTCAAAATTAATGCAAAGAATCTACCCGCCGTAGAATTGGGGAACTCAAACGAACTGCAAGCAGGAGAATGGGCGATCGCCATTGGTAATCCTTTAGGATTGGACAATACAGTAACTACAGGAATCATTAGTGCCACTGGTCGTAGTAGTAATCAAATTGGCGCACCTGATAAACGAGTTGAATTTATTCAAACCGATGCAGCCATTAACCCTGGTAACTCCGGTGGTCCTTTGTTAAATGCTCGTGGTCAGGTAATTGGGATGAATACAGCTATCATCCAAAGAGCACAAGGACTTGGTTTTGCCATTCCCATCAATACAGCTAAACGAATTTCCCAGCAATTAATTGCTACAGGTAAAGCGCAACATTCCTATCTGGGAATTCAGATGGTAGAGTTAAATCCTCAAGTTAAGCAACGTCTGAACTCAGACCCCAATAGCGGTGTCATGGTCAATGAAGATAAAGGTGTTTTAATTGTGCGCGTGATGCCCAATTCACCCGCAGCTAAAGCCGGTTTACGTGCTGGGGATGTCATCCAACAGCTTAACGGTCAATCAGTCACAGATGCTAGTAGTATCCAAAAAGCAGTAGAAAATGCTCAAGTCGGGGGAAATTTGCGCTTAGGATTGCGACGCAACGGGCAAAATATTAACTTAGCTGTGCGAACTGGTGCTTTACCTACTGAAAAAATACAATAATTGACTGAGGGCCTTTTACATGAGTGCTGAGTAAAGAATTATTTTCGATCTCCACTCTTTACTCTTCACTCTTCATTGCTAATTTCCTAAACTCCCAGCAAATACCGTAGACCAAGAAGTAACAAAAAAATGCCATACAACTTCTTGATAATTTCACTAGTAATAAATGGCTGATTAGCAAATAAAGCTCCAAACAAGTTACCAAGTATTAAACCAGCAGCGATAATTCCTGCATATTTAATATTCATGTTGCCATGACGATAATACACTATTGCACCTAAAATCCCAATGGGCAAAATTTGAGCAGCAATAGAAGTGCCAGTGGCATACTTCTGATCTAGACCCACTAACAACACCATTGCTGGTACCATAATCGCACCACCCCCAATACCAAACATACCACCAGTCAAGCCAGCAAGTAAGCCAATACTGAACATTTGAATAACTAAATTAGACATATTTATTAATATTTAGAAATATTTATAAATTTATTTGCCCTGAGAGTATGGATTTGGGTAACATCCCATGAACACCTTTTTGGGGACTATTGACAACTTGAGTAATGCGAAAATTTACAGCTAAACTACACAAGACATAAGCATCTTCTGCCGACAAATTTATGAAATGTTCCATAAGATCAATCATGTTTTTAACAGCTAATTCTAAGGCTGTATCTAAACTTGAAGCAAAACCCATTGTGATCATATCAGTTGGCGTTTCAGCTATAGGTGTTGTCAGTTGCAAATCCTTCCGTAGGGTCAGCTTGATTCTGCCATTCATAGAAGTTTCAATAGCTGTGACATTAACTTCCCCATCTCCCTGGGCTGCATGTCCATCACCAATAGAAAATAATCCACCTGGAACAAAAACAGGTAGAAACAGCCGCGAACCTGCTTGGATTTCACGATTGTCAATGTTACCACCATAACTACCAGGTGGAATTGAAATGCGGGCATTTTCTGGGGTGGCAACACCAAGGATACCAAAAAAAGGTTTGAGGGGAATTTTGATACCACTATGAACCGGAAACTCAGCGACATTATTTCCTAAATCCAGGGGAATAAATCTCAGCGCGGGTTGAGTAAACTGTTGTGATAAAGCGCCCCAACCTGCACGAATTGCATTAAAACCAACTGGTAAACTAGGTGCGATCGCTTGTAATTCTATCTCCAAAACATCACCTGGTTCAGCCCCCCGCACATAAATAGGCCCCGTTAGCAAGTGCGGTCCTGGGGCAACTTTACGTTCTGAAGCTAGATTTTGGCAAATATCCACAAATTCTGGTGTGAGAAACTCCGGTGGTGCTTGGTCGTAAACATAATAACCAGTGTAAGTTTCTACATCTATGGTATCACCAGAGTTAATCGTGAGTACTGGTTTGAGTAGATTAGAGAAACCTCCAAGATGTACAGTATCTCTAGTGGCTTTTAAAATATGATGAGCCATTTCAGTATTTACACTATTTGAAGTACTAATAATTACAGTTTAGTAAATTTTTAGATCAATTTTATTCACAAAACACACTAGGCAATTCAAGTCAATTTTTTCCTTTCTTAAGATTTATTTCGCTTTGATGCCGAGGTGATGTTGTGTATAGACAGGTTAGCGAAAAAGTTATACAATTCGACTGGCTGGGGTAAATTTACCTATTGCTCAATCAGCACAACCATAGTAAAGATTTTCTGGTGATTCAGCCGGATTTAGCAAGCATTCTATTACCATAGGAAAGTCTTGAGAAAGGAAAAACAAACAAATGGATGTAAAGCTCATTTTAGTGGGATTAACAATTGTATTCACTGCTTTGTGTTTGTTCTTCGGCACTAAAAATGGATTTTATGACTCAGAAAACTATCATGGTAATGGCTCTGCACATTGAAATGACCTCAATAGTAGGAATCTTACCTTGAAAACGTCAACAGGCGAAATTGGCAAGAGGCAAACTGTATTTAATTCCAAATAAGAGTGTTTCTTGTTAAATAAATTTTCTGAACAGCCTTAAGTTCAGGACCAGCGTCCTCCCCAATCAAAAGTTTTAAATCTCAGGGTGTAGGGGCGCGTAGTAAAATCTGCCCCTAAGTCATAAAACCAAGATTTAGGACTATTCTTCTTGGCTTTTGATTTATGTCGATATTGATGAGGTTAGAGGGGAGGATAGCATGAGGGATAATCCGTCGGCATCCTCTCGCGTTAATGGTGACGAGGCAACCAGTGAATTAAACTGTTTGCCCTATAGTGTCCAGCACAATGACGAGGGTGTGTGTTTATTAGTGCGGATGGGGCCACACCGTATTTTACTAGATTGTGGATTAGGTGATAGTTCATCATTGCTCACCTCCTTCCCTAAGTCAGCACCTCGAAGTAGTTCCCCAATGCCAGCGGACTTAGTTTTGGTCAGTCACGCCCACCCTGATCACGCCAGAGGACTACTAGACCTACATAAAACTTTTCCTCTGTTACCTATTTATGCCAGCGAGGTGACTAGCAAGTTACTACCGCTTAATTGGCTGGATCAAGATCCCCGGAAAATTCCTCAGCTTTGTCATGCTTTGCCATTGCGATCACCTGTGGAAATCCAAGCAGGTTTGGTCGTGGAATTATTTCCCGCGGGACACTTACCAGGAGCAGTAGTAATTTTACTGACCTACACCACCGCAGCCCGTTCTTACAGGCTACTGTACACAGGAGATTTTTTCTTGTCCAACTCCCGTCTGGTAGAAGGCTTGCGTTTAGAAGAATTGCGGGGATCAGAGCTAAACGTACTGATTCTTGAAGGCACTTATGGCACATCTCGTCATCCCCACCGCCGGCACCAAGAAAATCAATTAGCGGAACGGATTAATCGAGCCATCAGCGATCATTGTTCTGTACTGCTGCCCACACCCGCTTTAGGATTAGGTCAAGAATTGTTGATGTTGTTACGTTCTCATCACCACTTCACCGGCAGGGATTTAGACATTTGGGTTGATGGTGCTGTCGCCGCAGGTTGTGATGCTTATTTGGAACTACTGCCCCATCTACCCCCATCAGTGCAGAACTTCGCCCGTCATCAACCCTTGTTTTGGGATGAGCGAGTGCGTCCACGAGTCCGTCGTTTGCAGCCAGAACATCGTGCTACTGTGGGCAAATCTCCCTGTATTGTGCTGACGGACTCCACAGCTAATTTGCACCAATACTGCCAAACAGAAACTGGCCCTTGGTTGATCCTGTTACCAGAAAAAATTGATATAAAACTTAATAAAGAATACTCATCAAACAGTACCGACGAAAGTTATCTCCTCGCCCAGCATAGCGATGGGCCTGGAAATACTCAGTTAATTCATAATTTGCGTCCCCAGCACGTTGTTTTTGTCCACGGCTCCCCTGCATACTTAGCAGATTTAACTAGCTTAGAAGAACTACAAAACCGTTATCACGTACATTCTCCACCTGCTGGGACTTTAGTAGAACTGCCAATTGGCGAGACATTTTTACAACCAGCACCTCCAGAAACTAGTTATGAAGGCGAACTCACAGAGTTAGGAACAGTCATCACAGTTACCTTACCGGATGCGATTACAGATGACCCACGTTGGCGACAGTTTGCCGATACCGGTTTAGTAGAAGCTCGCTGGCAAGGAGAAGAACTCGTGTTGCGGGGATTGTCTCCACGAGAACTGTTGCACCAAAGTAGCGATCGCTATACTTGGTCTGATATAAATTGTTGTGGTACTTGTCGATATCAAAGAGGACAACGGTGTTGGAATCCCGCTTCTCCGTTACACAACTTCAAAGTAACCCTGGAGGGATACTGCCCTGTTTTTGAGCGCTTATACAACTCTCATAGCCAAACTTAAATGATGAGTCCCCAGCAGACAGTGAAACCGAGGACTCATTACTTTTCCCTCAAGACTCAACTAATTGGGTCTTTACTCGGGATTTGAGTCAGGATAATGGTTACGGATACGCTCTGATTCTGGACAATCTTCCGTCATCAGAAAATCTATATTACCGCGTGGTACTGAGGCTAACTTTTGGGTTACGGAGCCAATGCTTTCCAAGCGAACCATCTCCTCCCAAGCACAAACTTCGTCTTCCTCGTCTGTCTCATAGCGTAGAGTCACTAAATCCCCCTCTATATCGAGGATGCGGGCGCGTTCAATCCAGCGTTGCTGGTCCCGCAAGAATACACATACCTCGCGCCCATCGCAACACAGTTGATAAATCTTGCGGTGTAGCATGTACTGCTTCTACCTTTTTAAACAACGTAGTTAAACCTGTGAAATTTGGGTTTTACCCCATTTAGATACACCTTCTAGAAATTAGTTTCCAGATTCAGGAGCACTGTATCTGACGATTCTACCAATAGAGTTACTTGTGTTTGCCACAATCTAGAGAAATTTGAATTCACAGACTCACAGCTACTGTACCTGTTGAACGAAATCTCCTTCAGGTTGTTCAGCGAATGTCTACCTTTATGAAGTCACACAGTTCGGGAATTGTCCTGACCAGACTGATATTTGCTGGTAAATCTTTCCAGAGTTGTGTAAGAAAAAGTACCCCAAATTAAGCATTGAGCACGGTTGTTTGATTTGCTTACTTGTAGTCATTAGCATTGCTTGCAAGTCCGGGAACTTTGCTTTATTTTTATCCCCATGTACTTGATCTTAACTCATTCTCTTGCCGACCTTAATGCTTTTGAGCAACAATCGCCAAAGAGTTTTAAGTTGACGCACTGGAAACTAAAAAGTAGATGTGCGTAGTATAAGGAATTTTCCACTACAATACAGTGGCAGAATTACCGAATTTTACATTGGCGGGCAAGTTCTATTGGCAGTTGCAAGGATGCTTTCATTTTGATTGGACCTGTGCTGACTGCAGCACATAAAGCTGAAAGGATTAGTAAATCTTCTGAACCACAGCACTTAGTCGCCAGCACTTGATTGAGTAAACCCTTAGATTCAAGACTAAGATATCCAGTTTGGAAAGCAGATTCAACAATTGTAGGAATCATCTTGAATAGGGTACGGCGAGAATGTTCTGAGTTTCATTGTGGAACGTCTTTTCTTGTTATTTATTGACATAAAACCATAAATCGAAGTGATTCCCATTAACCAACTAAGTAATTTGAATCATGCTAATTGTGCAATAATCCTAAAGTTAAAATCAATCAAAAAGGACATTTATGTAAAATTAAGCCCAAAAATAACGGAAATCCTCGTCTTCGTCACTCAATTTCACCCAGTCTAAATTTAAAGACATAAATCTTTGCACTAAGCCATGGCAAGCAGGACGTTCAGTGGCATAATGTCCCGCATCAATTAAAACTAAACCATGATCCCGGCCTTCCTGAAACTGATGGAACTTACAATCAGCAGTTAAATAAACTTGAGCACTCGTTTTAGCTGCCGCCGAAATAAAACTAGCTCCCGAACCACCCAACACAGCCACCCGCGAAATTGTCTGCTCTAAATCAGCAGTGGGTGAAAAAATTAGACGAGGAGGAGCGAGTTTGGCTTGAATTTTACTGAGTAACTCCTGTAAACTCAGAGGTGGTTCTAGTAAACCAACGCGCCCGTAGCCTAATCCTGCTTGTGTCGCTACTATAGGAGCCGCTTCCTTCAAATCTAAAATTTGAGCCAAAACATCAGCTGTACCATCCTGTACTTGATCAAAATTTGTATGAGCGCTGTAAATCCCAATATTATGGATAAAAGCTAATCTAGCCATTTCTGCAATGGCCTCACCACTACGCAAAGATTTGGGAGGACTAAAAATTAACGGATGATGAGCAAAAATTAGATTAGCATTGAGGGCCATCGCCTCTTGCATAACAGCCAAAGTAGGTGTCAAACACACCAATACCCGTGCCTTTTTCTCTAGCACACCTGGTTCAATTTGCCAACCGCAATTATCCCAGCTTTCACACCAAGCCGGATTTGCCCATTCTTCAAACCAAGCAATTAAGTCTACGATTTTCACACAAATACAATCCTAAGAAACTAATATCTGATTGTTTATTTCTCTAATTTTAGTGATTTCATGAAGTTTGTGACAGATTATTGAGGTTTCAGGCAAAATGTAAGTCCACTGCTAAAAGACACTGGCAACTTGGTAATTCTTAATTCATAGAAACAGGCTATTTTATAGGGGAACGAATTGATGCTTTCGACAAACGGCGAATATCAATCTTGGGACATAAAAGAAACAATTGTACCGGTAGCGTCAAGCTTAAAAGAATCCGAAAACACAGTTACAGAAGCAACTGTTGGGTTAACCACCAAGTTTTACGGTCATTATAGCGACTCAATGCCCATGTATAGCCCAGCAAATCAAGTTGCTGAGTATCTTGAAACCCACGCTTCCTGGTTTTCCCGTTGTGCTGAACCGATGAAGGTACAACCATTGGGAGAACATGGTTATGCTGTGATTATCGGCTGCTTTGGCTCTTTTGGTTATGAGGTAGAGCCAAAAATTGGTTTAGAACTTTTACCCCCAGACCAAGGAATATACCGTATTCGCACAATCCCTGTTCCTGACTACCATCCACCTGGCTATGATGTAGACTATCAGGCATCGCTACAGTTGGTAGAACATCAGGTCAACGACAAGAATATTAATTTTAATGTGATTACACAAGTCGAATGGGAATTGGATTTAATGGTTAATCTGCACTTTCCCCAATTTATTCAACGATTACCCAAGTCTTTAGTTAAATCTACAGGGGATAGCTTACTTAACCAAATCGTCCGTCAAGTATCCCGCCGCTTAACTCGTAAAGTTCAAGAAGACTTTCATCACTCTCTAAGAATACCTTTTCCGGTGAATTCGCATAAAAAGCGATAAGTCAACAGTCAATAGTCATTGACTATTGACTATTGACTGTTGACCAAGAACTAATAATTAAGCATTAGTAAGAATTCTTTGGACAATTTGTACACCAGTAATAGCCTGCCAAGTAAACAGACCTAAAAGTATGAAATTTAGAGCAATATGAGTTACACGCGCCCAATTTGCTCCTTTTTGCATGAAAGGAGATAAAGAAGCTGAAAATGCGATTAGACCGGTCATTCCCAGTCCGGCTAGTAAATGCGGGCCTACAAATAACTTACCGTTATTAATGTAGGTAACAGCCATACCACCAATTGCACCTGTCACCATCAAAGCCAACAGTACAGAACCAACTTGGTAGTGTTTAATATTGTATCTACCTTTAATCAGTTCCTTCTTTTCATCCCCTTGAGCGCCTCTGGTACGCTGTACTTGTAGCCCCAGGTAGGCAGCATAAAGTGAAACTGCTAATAGTCCCCACATGGTGAGTGGGTGAAAAAAGTTTAGCCAATATTTAACTTCAGGTGACAGTTCCAGACTCATAGTGTTCTCCCTTAATCCTTAAATCTTCATAAAAATTAGCATAACTCTAATTTCCCTCCTTGGGCTTACCAAGGGTGAAAGATGTCGGAAAATCAGGGGAAAGAAGAAAACCAGGAAATCAAACTCTAATTTTTTGTTTCTTCCTAATTACGAATTACAAGTTACGAACTAGGAATTACCCCTCTTGCCAAAGTGGTTAAACAATTTCAGACTAAATTTTGGGACTAGAATAACAAAACCTGCATGTGCAGGAAATATTCATCATGGAAAACAACGATGTCTTGCTGCTGAAGTCAGCTAAAAGTGGTGACATTAAAGGGCTGTGTCAACTATTGGCTGCTGGTGCTAAGGTGGACGTTACCGACGGCGATGGAACTACAGCGTTAATGTTTGCTGCCAATTTAGGTTACAGGGAAATTGTACGATCGCTATTGGACGCCGGGGCAAATATTAATTTACCCAGAAAACGCTATGGTTTGACAGCTTTGATGTTGGCGGCTAGCGCTAATCAACTCGACATTGTGCATCTTTTGATATTGAGAGGTGCTAATGTGAATGCGATTAATGAAGATGGCAGCACAGCTTTGATGGCAGCCGCACTGAAGGGTTACGTAGATGTAGTGCAAGTCTTACTGGCTGCTGGCGCTGAAGTGAATATTACAGATAAAGATGATGATACAGCTTTGAAACTCGCTGTAAAACACGGTCACAAAGCAGTGTTAAAAAAACTTTCACAAAATGGAGCAGATGTCAATATCCAAGATCAAGAAGGTGAGACACTTTTAATGATCGCAGCCGACTTGGGACTTTTGGAAGTTGTACAAACGTTACTGGCATCTGGGGCTGATGTTAACCTCAAAAACGAGGATGGTATTACCGCCCTATTAGCAGCGGCAGCAGCCGGACATACTGGCATCGCATCTGTTTTACTAGATCAAGGTGCCGAGATTAATTTTCAAGACAAAGATGGTGAAACTGCCCTACATTTAGCCGTTGTAGAAGGCTACATTGATGTCGTGCAACTGTTACTCAACCGAGGTGCAGATCCCCAAACTACAAATCACTTGGGAGATACACCATTGTTTGTAGCAGCATTACAGGGATATAGCCAAATTGTGGAATTGTTGCTGCGTTATGGTGGCAAAATCAATGCCACAACCCTGGGTATACCCCTGATACTAGCAATATCCCAGGGATACATAGACACAGTAAAACTGTTACTAGACTACGGTGCTGATCCCAATACATTAGGGAATGATAGCAAAACAGCTTTAATTAAGGCAGCAGAATACAATTACATAGGGATAATTGAGTTGTTGCTATCTAAGGGTGCAAACGTGAATTTTCAAGACCTAGCAGGGGCAACAGCATTGATGTGGGCAGTCTCTGGGGGTGATGATCAAGCAGTACAGATATTGCTTCAAGCTGGGGCAGATGTAAATGTCAAAAATCGGGGGGGTTATACTGCTTTGATGATTGCGGAATTTAATGGGGATAAAAACATAGCCCAGATTCTGAAAAAAGCTGGCGCACAGGAATAGCCATATTTCCATAAATTTCACACAAGAGTTTACCCAATAACTCAAGCATTTTTGCTTGGTGCTTTTTTCGGATTTGATATGACTCTACTATTTTACTAGGAAGTTCTATCTCAATGGCACTCAGAATAATTGCAGTCATAAACTAAATATCAATAAAGTATAAAAAACTCAAAAAAACAAAACTCCGGCGCAACTGTAGAGACCTAGCTGCGTCGGAGCAAGAAGAAATTCAAACACTAAGGTATAACAGGCAAAATGTTTTTCCCTTAGGGTTTTTTTACTGTGCTAGATAAGCTAAATATATAAGGTTTAATTTCCGGTAACAGTATTATAAGGAGCAGTTTAAAGGTATCATAGTAACACCCCAGCAAAAATGCTTAACTTAGTGGGGATCGCAGGTTAACTTTCAGTGAGTTTCTTCCCCTGAAAAAACTAATTATGTTTTTTTTCTGTGTTGCGCCAATTGCCGCCTCTTTTAGAGTAGCTTCCCTAACCAGTTGGGAAACCAGCCCAACGCATTCACCTCTCTGCGCCTTTGTAATTCGTTATTAAAAATTTAAGTAATTTAAGAGTACATAGGAACTTAATAAAATATTTTAAAAGTTTTACACAAAAATAATTCATTACTAAACTATATAAACTAAATCTACCTGTACCAAAATGCAAAAAATTGATGGTTTTGTCAGTGTAATCAAGACTTGCAATTGGCAATGATAATAAAAATAAATACTTCAGAAAAGCAAAATTTATGGGTAGGAATTGGTTGTCAAAAAGGTACTTCTCAGAAATTGATAGCAACCGCAATAGAGAAGGTATTTCAAGAAAATCAACTCAAGGAAAATGCCATCGCAGGCCTTGCTACTATAGAAACTAAAGCTTCAGAAGTTGGCCTAATAGAACTTTGTCGTTTACGAAGTTTTCCTTTAAAAATCTTTTCTGCTAGGATTTTATCTACTATTACCGTCCCCAGCCCTGGCAAAATCGCTGCAACAACAGTGGGAACTCCCAGCGTAGCCGAAGCATCTGCTATTCTTGCCGCATCGGAAATTACCCTACCTTTAACTACAAACCAAGAGTCAAAGGTCAGGTTATTGATCCCTAAACGTATTTTTCGCTTACAGGGCGAGCCAGGAACAGTGACAGTAGCTGTTGCTGCTAAAGAATTGTTTCTCCTACAAAACCACTCTGAGAAAATAGTTAATCAGACTAGAAACCATGGTAAGAACAATTGAACCCAGTAAAGCAGACCAGAAACCTTGAATTTCAAAACCGTAACCAGGGGTGAAGTTGCTCGCTATCCAAAGGCTTAAAGCGTTGATCACAAATGTAAATAAACCAAAAGTAATCAAGGTAATTGGAAACGCCAAAATACCTAAAATTGGTCTAATAAAAGCATTTACTAAACCAATAATTGCTACAGCCACTAAAGCAGTTACAAAATTCTTGACAAAGAACCCAGGGACAAAATTAGCAGTAATAAGTAAAGCTACCGCAGTACCTAGCCAAGTTAGCAAAAAGTGTTTCATCTGTTTGTTTGAGAAATTACCTATCTTCGCAATAGCGCTTCCCAAGTAGCACCACCAACCACACCGTCAGCCTCCAAACCATAGCGCTGTTGTGCAGCTTTTACTGCTGCTTCAGTCATCACACCAAAATCTCCATCTACATCTCCCGTCAAAAAACCAAGCTTTTTTAGTCGTTGTTGCAGTTTCCTCACTTCCAAATTACGCATTCCTAAACGTAAAATCGGCAACCCTTGCGCGGTATATTGAACACCAGGGATTTGTCCAGGGGATCTAATAGATGGTGTAGAAGGCGGTAATGCAGGGCTTGGCTGAGGTCGAGGACTGACAAGCCTTGTATTTGTGCTGGTCTGAGTGGGAACAGGAAAATTTGTGGTCAAATTAGATGCTGAGTTATCAGAAGAAATCGTTGGTGTTACTGTTGGCTCTCTCGGAAATAGTCGTTGCCAAGTGATGGCATCAACAATACCATCTGGACTCAAATCAACTGCTCCCTTGAACCGAGAAACAGCTTTGGCTGTTTCCTCTCTGTATACACCATCTACTGCACCTGAGTAAAAGCCCAAGAGTTTTAAAGCCGCCTGAAGTTCCGATACCCATTCTCCTTGACTCCCAACTTTCAGGGTAGGACGGCTGATACCACCCTTTGGTGTTGCTTGAGCAACTAGTTGGGGCGTTGCAATTGCTACTACTGCATCAGAAGTAATTAGTAACGAGGTACATGAAAACAAAAGTAACCAATAAAACTTAGTTGTCTTCCAGCAACGAAATGCTTTTGGTGACTCAAAGTAGTTCACAGTACTTGTTATCAGGCTAACTTGCATGGATTTTATTCCCCGAATTTTCTGATGCTAATATTACAACCTCTTAAGTTCAGAAAACAGCTAATGCCATGGCCATCATACCACTTACTTGCACAAAGGCAACGAATCCCCATCTAAGCAGCACTGTAAAACGCACTATTAATTGCTGTTTCTTGACCAACCAAAGACAGATAAGGTTTCTGTAAATACTTACAAGCCGCAGTTATGGCATCTTTAACAGTCACAGATGCGATCAGTTTCTGAAAATGCTGATCAAAATCAAGTCCTAAACCCAAAGTCTCATACCAACCGTATATTTGAGCAATTTGTCCGTTAGTTTGTTTACCCAAAGCGTACTGCCCCAAAATTTTGTTTTTAGCCGCTTGCAAGGCAGTTTCTGATACTTCTCTGGTACAGAGTAAATTCACTTCTGCACGTAGTCCTTGCAGAGCAATACTGGTATTTTCTGGGGCTGTACCCATATACACGACAAATGATCCCGGATACATTTTGGTGGGATAGAATGCCGATACCTCGTAAGCTAAACCCCGCTTTTCCCTTAATTCCACAAACAAGCGGCTAGAAAGCCCGTTACCCAAATAGGTAGACAGCAATTTTAATGGGGCATAGTCTACACAACTGACAGATGCTCCCAAATAACCCAACATTACAATCGATTGCTGTGTTAGCACAGGCTGTAGTCGATGCTGGGGTTCTACCTGAACTTCTGGTAAATGAACTAATGGTAAAGCTTGCACCGGAACTTGCCAATCACCAAATACTCGTTCCACCAGTGCTAGCGCATCTTGTAAAGTGACTCCCCCGGCAATACTAATCACTAAATTATCTGGACGAAAATAAGTTTGGTGATACTGCACTAAGTCAGCACGCCATAAGCCGCTCATAGTAGTTTCATCTCCTAGCACTGACATGGCATAAGGATGATTTTGATACATTACCTCCCGCATTTGGCTAAAGGCAATGGTAAAGGGCTGTTCTTTTTGAGAGCGAATATTTTGTATTGCTAAACGCTTTTCTAGTTCCACTTCAGCATCTGGAAATGTAGGCCATCGCAACATCCGTCCTGCCAATGTTAAAATTTCCGAGAAGTCTGATGTTACCGTCTTTAAAGACAACAAAAAATAATCAGTGGTAGCATCCGCACTTAAACTTGCTCCCACAGATTCTACTTGTTCAGCAACTTCCCAGCTCGAAAGTCCGTCGCATCCCTTAGTCATCACTGCTGAGAGCAAATGGGCTAACCCCGCTTGCTCCCGCTTTTCGTAACAACTACCAGCACGGACAAACATCCGCGCCGCCACAATATCCGCAGTGGGATTTTCTGCCACCAGCACTACAATACCATTCTTTAATACAGTGCGATGAATAGGAGAAGAAGATTGGGAAGGTTTCACAGTTATCAGTAATCAATTACTAGTTATTATGGGTGGTTAGTTGTTAACAGTTACTCTCAACAACCAACCACTGACATTAACAGGATTTAAGTATAGTAACCGCATAATTTTGCGGTGAAAGAAACTGTTTAGCTAATTGTTGGAGGTCTTGCGGATCGAACGATCTAATCTGCTGAGGATATGCTAAAGCTAATTCCGGTTCAGCAATCGTGTTGTAATATCCATAAAGCCCTGTTAACTGATGTGGTGTTTCAGTAGAAAAAGCATATTCATTACAAACCAGTCTACATGTCCGCGCGACTTCCTGCTCACTAATTCCTGTGGTCTGTAAATCATTTAAATGATTAAGAATCAAATTTTCGACTCGCTCTAGGTTTTCTGGCTCCAACCAAGCACTGATTGTAAATAAACTCGATTCTTTCTGCAGGGAAAAGTTACAGCAGATTTCCTGTACTAATTGCAATTCTTCCCGCAGATGGCGCACTAGTCGGGAAGTTCGTCCTTGTGACAGTAACACTGCTAACAAATCTAAACCATAGGCGGTGTGGAGTTGGTTAACCCCAGGTACGACCCACGCCATCATTAAGCGTGCTTGTTGTAGGCGTGGGAAACCAATTTCTTGGCGATTAATTCCCGTAATTACTGGCTCTAATATTTTTTCACACTGTGGACATTCTACTGGCAAAGCAAAATCAGCAAATGATTTATTTACAAGTTCCCATGCAGCCTCTTTAGGAATTCCCCCCACTACTACTACCGTCATGTTTTCTGGTTGGTAGTGCGCGCGATGAAAACAACGCATGGCCTCTGGTGAGTGTTGCATTAGTTCTAATTCAGTACCTAGCACTGAACGTCCATAAGGATGGTTTTTGTAGACACTTTGATTGAGGGCTTGAAATCCTATCCAATCAGGATCATCATTGCAGGAGCGAATTTCTTCCAGAACCACATCCCGTTCGCGGATAAATTCATCGTCTGGAATTGCAGCATTAATCAGCAGTTCTGCCAAGTGGGGCAGAGTATCTCCTAGATAAGAGGCGGCTGTAGTCAGAGTGTAATGAGCATAATCATAGCTCGTAGCTGCATTACTCACCCCCCCCCTGGTTTCAATGTTGTAATCAAACATTCCAGGAGCTAGCCTCGGCGTTCCTTTAAAAATCATGTGTTCTAAAAAATGAGCCATGCCGAACCACGGTTTTGGCTCTAGGCTTGCTCCGGCTCGCACCCAAACATCAGCCACAACTACGGGGGTAGTGGCAATTTCTTGATGGATAAGTGTTAGACCATTATCTAGTGAGAGAACCGAAGCTGGAAACACGGTATGGTTTAGTTGTTGTTGTGACAATTTTTTGTAGCTTTAACCACAATTTAAGACGATTTTTGTTATTTTAACTCTGAACGATCTCTAAATTAGAATCAATGTATACAGATTTCCTTTGGTGAAATAATTCTGTATGATACTTGGCGTCCCCTAGCCATAGATGCACCGAACCAGTTGAACTATTTGAGGAGCGAACCACAAAGAGTACAAGGAAAGAAATAATTAAAGCTCCCAAGTGCTTGCTAACTTTGGGAGCCAAAATTTTAAGTTCACCGCGACGCCGTTTTACCTAAGTTTATGACCTGGTTTAACCAGGTGGGTGCCGACGTTCTTCGTTTGAAGTTTCCGGGTACATGCCCGGTTTACTGCCACGAGACTTGTTAGCTTCCCTTTTCTTTAAAGACATAGATCAAAAAACTTGATGGCAGTCACCAACGTCGTAGTGCAACTAACCCATTATAGCTTCCCAAAATCAGTTGTGTGTTAGGTATGGAAATTTCCTACTCAATTTAACTGGGATACCAGATAGATTCGATGGTATGAACCATGCTACTGATAACATTTCGCTTTTGCTCATCCAGTAATACAGTCACGTGTCCCAGTTTTCGCCCAGGACGTGATTCCCTCTTCCCATACCAGTAAACAAAAGCCTGGGGAATTTCCGCTAGCTTTTGGCGCTGGCTTCGGTAGTCGCTTCGGGAAATTTCATACCCCAGCAGGTTGACCATGACAGCACTAGCACAACGTAAAGTGGGATTTCCCAAAGGTAAACCGCAAACGGCTCTCAAGTGCTGTTCAAATTGAGAGGTTTCACAAGCATCTAAAGAGAAATGCCCGGAATTATGGGTACGAGGGGCAATTTCATTGACCAAAACTTTACCTGTGGCAGTGAGAAATAGTTCTATACCAAACACTCCCACTACTTCCAGACTATTTAATAAAGTATGCGCCATCCCTTGTATTTCTACTAGTTGATTGCGTGTAATGTCAGCCGGTGCAATTACTCGCCGACATACCTGTTGTTCTTGCTGAGTTTCCACCACTGGGTAAGTCATAACCTCACCTTCTACAGAACGAGCTGCGATTACTGCTAATTCTCGTTCAAAGGGTACAAATTCTTCTAATAAATATAGAGATTTATTTAAACCTTGAGTTGTGGTGTGTGAATTTAGCTGTTGCTGCAAAGACGCTAAATCATTAATAATGAAAGTGCCCTGACCATCATAACCATGCCGCCTTGATTTTAGAACAAGAGGGAAACCCAGGTCTACTATTTGAGATGTAAGACTTTCTTGCTCTTCAACGGCAAAAAATCGGGGAACAGGTAATCCCAAATGTTGTAAATAGCGACGCTGTTGATATTTATCTAATAGAGGAGTTAAAGCTGCTAACCTGGGTCGAAAGCAAACACCCTGGTTTTCTACAACAGATAAAGAATCTAAATTAACAAATTCATTTTCAAAGGTAATGACATCAGTCTTCTTTGCTAAAGTCTCTGTGGACATAGCATCATCAACTGCACCCAAAACAGTATCTTGGGCGATGGAAACACCAGGATCATGAGGACTAGGAGTTTGCACCACCAATTCTACTCCTAATTTTTTGGCCGCACTCCCCATCATCCAAGCCAGTTGTCCACCACCAATTACACCAACACGCTTCATCGACATCCCAGAGAATAAAGAGTTTCTACGCCAGTTTTTGAGTTAACACCACTGGCTTGCTTACACAATTCTTTAATTTGCGCTTTATCTAAAATTGCATCTGTAAAATCTGCACTGTCTATATTCACATCAGTAAAAATAGAGCGCAGCAAAAGAGCTTCTTTGAAAATGGCATCACTTAAATCTGCCCCTGTGAACTTTACCTGATCCACCATAGCATTAGTTAAATCCGCTCCGTGGAGATTTGCCTGAGTCATTACCGAAGCACTCATAACGGCTCCCCGTAAATCAGCATCTTCAAAGTTAGCTAATTCCATATTGGCGTTAGAAAATTCAGCTGCTTGTAAACTTTGTCCAGAAAAATCATGTCGAGCTAGTTCTGCATTGCTAAAGGATAGTGGATGAGTCCAATCTGCCCAAACTGGAGAAGCTAGGAACCATACAGTAATCCCCAACATAAATGCTAATCCTTGCTTCCAAAACATAATCACTTAGTTCATTTGGTATCTAATCTTTCCTTCAGCTTACCGCATTTAGATATGGACGTTACATCATTGGAGGGCGAATTGTGACAAAAGTAAGAGTTTTGACATTAAACTGGGTAGTGATACAACAAATACTCCTAGGTGTAATTGTGCGATTTTCTGGTTCAGGAAAATAACTTGCCCGAACATTGATACATTTGGCACAATAAAGCCAATAACTACCCATTTATCACTTTTAAGTTAAAGTTGTGCGTCAACACTATAAAATCACCAGACATAATTCCGTAAATTGGCTTAAGTGACTGCGAGTTAGTACAATGTTCGCTTTCGCTGCGTTTTACTTGACCTATAAACGGGTGCCTCAATAAAGTATTGTTTTTGATAACTTATATATTAAAATATTACAATCAAGTAATTATTCAGTTAATTATTTACAATTCTTGACTTTATCAATAGAATTTTAGGATATAGTTTGATTACTTAGCAAGCGATCGCGCCAATATTGATTTATCAATTCATTAGACACCATCCGAATTCAAATATGATGCGTTTTGGTGAGCCTTTCTAGAGAGTTTCTATGGAAAGTCTGCATATTGTTCCTGCGATATGTTTAGAGATTGATTTACAATTCTTGATATTTGATTTATAAGTAAAGTTTATTGTATTTTGAGTGCAAGATCTACTTTCCACTGTTAATCTTGAATCATGTGAGTAGTGAAGTAATTCTGGTCTGTATTAAATGCTTATACAGCTTTACAAGTAGAGAATATTCTATGAGTTCATTATCTTTGCTTAACTATTGATAAATCCCCCGCAAACTTATATTCACGAATTACACAAATTCCACAAGTCTTAATTACCAACACTGTTATGACTCATTACTCTGTTGATTGGATTGAAGCCTGGTGTCGAGAAAATGGCTGGACAGAATTGTTTGTCGAGCGGCGCAACCACTATTGGGCTTTTCCTCCTGGATGCGTAATGCCTGAACCAATTCCCAATCACGTCCTCCGATTGATTAAAGCCGAAAAAGGATTAACGGTTGAGGAAAGAGTTTGGTCAGCATCGGCGGTAATTGGCACAATCTTAGCTATCATTTCTACAGTTATATTTAAGTGTCCCATGCCCTTAGTTTTTGCGTTTGCTTTTAACGCCGTGACTGTAGCTCAACTTGAAATGGAGGATGCCTAAATATTTAATTCAGGCGTTAACTAGCTCGACTTCAAATCAGGTAATAAGCAGATCCCCCACTCATCCAATAATTTGGGTATCTATATCCTGATAATTTCATTTTTAATTGTGTTGAGTCATCAAGCATAAAAACTGCTTTTAACTCTACTTCCAGCAAAAGCAGTTTTTAATTTTTTGTATAAAAAGTCAAACAAAACTTGATTCTTATTCCTCTTAAACTGCTTTCAAATAGTAATTAAAGCGCTCCCGTAATTTTTCCACACTCAAACCCTGAGTCCAGTACTCGACAATTGCATTACCAAATGCCCAAGCGTTGCGGTCAGCTGTAGCGGAGTTTTCCAGTAGCAATGGCCAAAGAGATAGTAGGTCAAAGTTAAGCTGCTTGACATTACCTGTATCCAATAGAGAAAACAAGTCATAAGCCATTTGCAACTTACCAATCACAATAGGCAATTGTTCTACTGGGATTTTCTCTGCTAGCAGATACGCCAGAGTTGGAGATCCAGTTGATAGGGTAGAAATAAATTGCAGCACAGGACTTTTCAGCAGTGCAGTTATTCCCTGAGTGGTCGCCATTTGGAAGGTGTAATGGTCGATTATTTTGGCAGATGCGGCAGTACGGGCTTCTATGTTACGCAAAAAGCGGGCTAACCTCAATTGTTTAGCAGGAGTAATCGCTTCTATTAGTTGTAAAGATAGTGCTTCTATTCCCCAAACGTCTCGACCTGTTTTGATGTCACTTGTAACAATCGGTAATATGTTCTTACAGAACGGATCTAAAAGTTCAGCGCGGTATTGGGTGGCCTTGCGAATAGCAATTTCCTTAGGTCGATCACCCCATTGCCAATCATAAGGGGGTTGCCACTCTCGCATAGGACGCAGAAGATCTACTTGGGTAACTACCGCAATTGTTGGTAATTCTCCAACTTGCCCCTGGATATCTTGTATAAAAGAGACATCCATTTGCAGAGATGGATCAAGGGCAGGGGTAACTAACAGCAGTAAATCAGCGTTATTAGCATAGCCAAGCACCAAATTTGCCAAATCGCCACCGTTTACTTGTTCATAACCAGGGGTATCCCACAGCGTTAAGGTTTCCCCAGTGGAAGTTTGCCAATGATAATTTTGAATTTGACCTGTGCTGGGTAAAACATCCACCTCTGCAATATCAGCCTGAAATAAAGTGTTAATCAAGCTGCTTTTTCCAGAACCTGTCCGTCCTACAACTAAAATGTTGATCGGTTTTTGTACAACTTCCTCAACTGGTTCTGCTTGGGCTAAAATTTCTCGCAGGTTTTCAGTCTTTGGTGAGGGTAGTTTTGCTGTAGAAATAGTAACTGCTGAAACTGGTAATTTGCTGCTACTGTAAAGCGCCATGGCCTGACGGCATAAATTCCGCAGCGCATTTTCCCGCAGTAGTTGGGCTAAATTAACTAACAACTGCTGAGTTGCTCGGTTAGTATAACCCTTAGTGGCTTGTTTAGCCATTGCTGCTACAGGATTAAATAGCCATTGCGCCCAATTCCATGCTTGCCAAATTTTCCGAGCCGATGGCTCGAGTTTGCGATACACTTCATAAGCTTGGTAAGCTTGCCCAACTGTCACCTGATTCAAAGCTGGCGATAGCTTTTGCATCCACCGATCTAAATCATCTACAGTTCCCCGAATTAACCCGTATGCTTGAGGTATATAAATATTCAACAATGGATATTTAATTTCAGGATAATAGACATGAGCGATCACAGTAACTAAATCCTGGCATCTTGTCCAAAAAGTTTGCCAATCTTCCCAAATCGGGGGGTCATTTTGTGCAGCCTTTAGAATTTCGTGCAGTAGGATTTCTGCTTGCTTTGTAGTGTCTATTTCTACCGTCTTACCTGTGGCTGATTGTAGTTCATCCTTGAGTTCCGCCATCACCGCTTCTACCTGTTTGAGCGCAGGTTCAGTCCATCTCACCACCAGCCAACGCAAACCCGCGAATACCAAGGTAAATATACCCCAGATCCAACTAATACCCCATCTGTGAATTTGCATCCCTGCGGATACTATTAAAAAAGTAGTAATTATTGCAATTGGCAATGCTAACACTACCCATTGCCACAGTTTTAACCGCACCATTTTTTGGTGATACACGCTAATTTTTTGAAGCTCCCACTAATAACTATATTTTTGATTGCAACAGGTGCAGTTTATAGGATTTCAGAGGCTTCTAGCATCCAGAGACTGGTACATTCTATCACGGGATCACGATTAATACCCTATGAAATAAGCCCAGAAAAAAGCAAAAGCCTCTTCTTGTATTGAAGAGGCTTTTGCTTATAGTGTTGAAAAAATAGACCTGGCATCCAGCTATTATTGCAGAGGGCGACCCCTAAACTATCGTTGCCGCGCCGGCGTTTCACCTCTGAGTTCGGGATGGTATCAGTGTGGTTCCACCGTGCCATAGACACCAGGAAAGATTGTAGAGTCAGAGACCCTGAACACTCCAAGCAAGGGTAAGTCGTCTCCTTCGCCTCCATCAATACCATCTATACCTAATGCCGCATTAATTAATGGTGTCAGGGAAACACAAGGGTTTAGCCTGGTGTTTCCCGTTTCATCCCCTGTGTAAAGGGCAAAGCACTCAACTATTGGAGGTTATTTAATTGAGTTAGACTAGCTTCATAAAGTTGGATATTGCGGAAAAAGCCGTTACCATTAGGATTTAGTACATCATGGTCATTGGCAAAGGTGAGATAGTTAAAATCTCCCCTGGAGTAATCTCCCACCGTAATTGTGTGAGTCTTCCAACCTTGACCAATGGTGTAATTGTTAAAGTCTCCTAGTCCCCAATTTTGGGTAGCATTAAGTTGGAATGTTGTTTGTGGGCTATTTACATTATCTGTGTCAAAGCCAATGGCATAAATTTCTCCACCCCTAGTGCTTTGGAATTCAAATTCTAGGATGGTGTTTTGGGTAATGGTGTAATTGTTTATGTCTAGTTTTTTCCAGGTGTTACCCAGTAGGTTTAATTGAGTTTGGTCGTCGGAAATGGTGAATTGCCCATTCAAATCTTGTTGAGGGTCCTAGGAAGAAATGAAATAATCATCTACACCACCTTTCATGTCTAAAATAACGCTGGTGTGTGCATCATCATTTTGGATGGTTCCTATAGCGGTGGTCGTGGTGATAATTGCGCTGTTGGTGGGGTTGGATAGCTTAACGGTAAAGGTTTCATCTGCCTCTACAGTAGTGTCACCAGTGACGTAAACGGTAATTAGTCGAGATGTGTCTCCTGGGTTAAAAGTGACGCTACCTGTTGGTAATGTTCCCCCAAAGTCCTCTGGGTTGGCGGGGTTAGTT
>NZ_JANQDJ010000046.1:0-33715 GCF_029891685.1 Umezakia ovalisporum Ak1311
AACGGTCTGAGGATGTCTTTGACAATCTTGGGAAATGAATTTATAATCATTATCAATTATTATATTTTAATACTTCGCCCAGAATTTACCATATTTTGGGCTATTTTTATCACCTCTTTCTTAACATTCAACACTTGTGGCTTTCATGCCACTCCAACTTATTTGTATTAATACCTAAATTGGGCAAGTTTTCTATTATGCTACTAATAGCAATCTGGGCTTCAATCTTGGCTAAGAATATACCTAAACAGTGATGAATTCCTGCCCCAAATGCAATGTGACGATTTCGACGAGTAAAATCGAGTTCATTGGGATTAGTAAATTCTTCAGGATCACGATTTGCAGCCCCAATATAGACGATGACAGTATCACCTTCAGGGATGAGCTTTCCTGCAATTTTAACATCTTCCATTGCCCTGCGAGCTACGTATTGAATAGGGCTATCGTAGCGAAGAAATTCTTCTACGGCATTTTTAATTTCCTTGGGGTTTTGTTGGAGATAAACCAAACTTTCTGGGTGAGTCAAAAGTGCCAAAATCCCATTGCCAATTAAACTTCTCGTGCTGTCTTGAGCTCCCGTATTAATCAAAATACAGGTGCTAATGATTTCCTCTTCTGTAAGCTGATTTTCAATATCTTTTTGATTAATCAAATAGCTCATTAAACCATCATTGGGCTGTTTTTTATATTCAGCGACTTTTTTCACCAGGTATTCTTTATTTTCTATCATTACTTGATTTTGATGTTCATAGGCTTCTAAAGACCAAGGTTGTTGTAATAGAAAAAATTGTTGAGAAGACCAGTGAATAAGTTTTTCGCAATCTTCCTTGGGAAAACCAAATATTTGAGCAATAGTCAAGCCTGATAAAGGACTAGCTAAATCCTTGATAATATCCATCTCCCCTTTTTCCTCAACTTTCGCAAGTAAATCATCAACTATTTCCTCTATTGTTTGACGTATTTTTTCTACGGCATTGGGGGAGAACGCTGGAGTCACAGCTCTTTTAAGCCGAGTGTGATCAGGTGGATTTAAAAACAAAAACCATTGATTAGTTGTTTGTGAAAGTGTTTGTAAATCTCCTTCCTTTACATAGGCACTTTTTAGCTGAAGACGTTCAGGAAGATTATCTACAGTGAATCGCTTATCATTTAAAATACTAACGGCATCGGCGTAACGAGTAATAATCCATGTCCCAAGAGCACTTTTATGAACGGGATCTTCTTGACGCAGATAATCAAATACAGGATAGGGATTAGCGTGAAATTCTGGATCAAAGGGGTTAAATACAACTTTCTTTGTTTTCATTGTTAAAATGACCTCTATTTTTTAGCTAATTCATCTACTAAATATTCAGTCAGTTCGGGAATTATGGGATATTCCCACAATAATGTTGGGTCTAGCTCTAAATCCAGCAAGGTTTCTAACTCACCAGTAAGACTCAAGGCAACAGAAGAATCTAAACCGTAGGTAAAAATAGATTTCTCTAAATCAATGTCTTCGCTATCAATACCTAGAAGACTTGCTAGGTTATCTATTAGCCAATGTTCAATTTTCGTTCTATCCATAATAATTATTAAAGTTTGGTTCGAATTACATTGAGGGTGATTATAATGAATTTTGTTGCCATTGTGCAACCACTGCCAGAACTTTGCTCAAAAAAGCCCGGCGACAAGCCTGTCGTTGAATTTTACCACTAGAGGTTTTGGGAATACTCCCTGGTTTAATTAAGGCCATGGCATAAACTTGTAAGCCATGATGGAGAGCAAGGGCTTCACGAATAGCCGAGAAAACTTCGTTGACATTTAACTTCCTCAAATAGGTACGCTCTACTTCCTGAACAATAACCAATTTGTCTTGATTATCTATTTCTACAGTAAAGGCCGCACCACAATCTAACCGTAGAGCCTGATGACTTTGTTGTAAGGAATATTCAATATCCTGGGGGTAATGATTCCGTCCCCAAATAATTATTACATCTTTGATTCTTCCCGTGATAAATAGTTCCCCTTCTACCATGACACCTAAATCCCCTGTGCGGAGAAAATTTCGTTTATCTCCATTAGCTAATTTAGCCCGAAAAGTTGCGATGGTTTTTTCTTCTTGTTGCCAATAACCCTGAGCAACACTAGAACCTGAAACCCAAATTTCTCCTACTTGATTTTCATCACATTCTAAACAACTTTCAGGATCGACAATTTTTACTTCCATATTTTCCCACACATGGCCGCAACCCACGAGTTCCTGATAATTTTCACTATCTTTCTCAGCTTCTACTATTCGATTATTCTCTAAGGATTCTGATTGAACATTTAGGTAAACTGGCTCATCTTCAATATTACCGCCAGAAATCATTAACGTTGCTTCTGCCATGCCGTAACAGGGATAAAAATATTGAGATTTAAACCCAGAAGATTGAAATTTATTAATAAAGCTTTCTAGGGTTTTTCGTCGTATTGGCTCCGCTCCATTGTAGGCACTTACCCAAGTACTGAGATCAAGGGTTTTTTGTTCTTCAGGGGTAATTCTCTGGACACATAATTCATAGCCTAAATTTGGACCACCGCTATGAGCGGCTCCATATTTCGTAATTGCTTTCAGCCAAAGAATAGGATTTTTTAAGAAAGATTCAGGCGACATTACAACGCCTAGAAAACCTGTATATAGCGGTTGAATAATACCATCAATTAAACCCATGTCATGGAAACTTGGCAACCATGTCACAGAAACACTTTTTTCTGTAAGTTGAGATGCTTTTTGAATATAAATGGAATTATGGGCAATATTGTCATGGGAAATCATCACTCCTTTGGGCGAACCCGTTGAACCCGATGTATATTGAAGAAAAGCCAGAGTGTTAGCACTAATATCTGGAAGCTGTAGGTGAGGGGTTTTGTCATAATTTATACTATCTGTTGCCAAAAAATTTGTTGCTGGCAAGTTTAAAAAAGTCTCAAGTTTTGACTGAATATTTTCTAACACAGAGCTAGTAGTGAGAATAATTTGAGGTTGAGAATCTTCAATAATTGCCAGTAATCGAGACATTTTTTGATTACGCCTTGGTGGGTAAGCCGGAACTGCCACAACCCCAGCATATAGACACCCTAAAAAAGCTGTAATAAATTCTAAACCTTGAGGATAAAGCAATAAAGCGCGATCGCCTTCGGAGCAAAGAGATAGTAATGTGTCAGCAATGGCCTTTGATTCTTGCTGTAAGGTTTTGTAATCAATGCAGATTTCTTGATTTTGGCCATCCTTAAGAAAGATGTAGGCTAACTGATTGGGAGTGTGCTCTGCTCTTGTGTCAAGAATTGAGGTTATTGTTTTCATTGCAAGGGGTGATTTGGTTTAATAGGAATTAACTTCAAACACTAATGGCCATCGCCCTTAGTGGTATTTGGTTTAAATAAAATAAAACTACTAAAATATAATCACATATAGTCAGATATCATTATATATACTATTGTTTAGGAACAAAACTATCCCTACCTCTATAAAATCAGTTCCCATTGCTTCACAAGGATTTGAACGATAATCCCCCCAACCTAATTCATTCTTACTCTGCTTTAAGCCATATTCCACCCATGTTCTTAAGCCATAGAAATTCCCAACCTCTATTGGTGTAATATCCGGGTATTTACTCATAACATACCAGGTAGAGTTTCTAGGTAAGTTCTCTATATCTGTGGTAATTTGCCAACATCTATGTTCTCAACGTTGCCCGTGTATTATTTCTCTAATAAATGGATTTTCACTGCTTAAGTCAGAGAATACTCTTTTAAACTTCTGCCACTTTAGGTATTGAGTATACTGTTCCTTAAGCAATTATACATAATCGTTTGAGCCCATTGCTACTAGATAATTTAAATCTAGTTCATCTAATGCAGATATAAAATTTGTGCTGCTTTCGCCATATAAGCCATCAGCTAGTACCAAGTTGAATTTAAAACCCATCGACTGTAACTTTCGTATTAGCATTGCCCCGATTTGAGGCTTGGTCAGATATTTATCTTCTGGCTTTAACTTCCCTCGTGGTTTGTACACTTCAAGCAGTAGTGGGAATGTCATCCCACGGAACACACCATAGGCTGTAACTACCGCCGCAACTCCATTCTCTACTTTGCCCAAATTGCCTATATACTGACGTTTTACATAATCTGTTGTATTACCTTTGTTTTTATCTCCTGTTTCATCAATAATTAAAATGATTGGTCTTCCTTTTAATACCTCTAAAATTAGCTCTAATCTCAAGGTTCCTAGCTCTTCTACCTCCCAAGATGATGTAGGTAAAAAATGATGTAGTCCTTGATAGTTATCTAGACCGACAACTTTCGCCACTTCAGGTATACTTTTCCGTTTTAAATCAGAAATACGTCTTATATATAGATATTTGAAAGCTTCAAAGTTCTTAACATCCGAAAAAAGATTTTTATACCACAAGCAATGTTCATCCACAAACTTGACGGTTTTTATGGGTGAACGAGGCTCTACCATTTTCTTTATCTTCGTTTTAGAATTTGTAAATTATTATACTACTGCAACGGTGACACAAGAGAGTTAATAACTTTTAACTTTTCTCAAGGTGCAGATTGCCGTCGGGCAGCTGGTTTTTGTACGGGTTGTTTACCCTTACTGTCGATATTAACATATCACAAATTACTCAGGGGCGGAGCGCCGCATTTCCTAATTTAGGCAAGGGATGGAGGCTACTTGTGGCGTAAACGCCACAGAAATTTAAGCTTTTTGTTGAGCTATATATTGAATAACACTTGTAGATATGTTGCTAGTGTACCTTTAGCTAGGGGCGTGTCAATTTAGTGATGCTTTGACCCTCCCACCCCTTAAAGGGTGGGATTCTTGTTTCATTCAGCCCACTTGTCTACAGGAGTTTCCCCTCCTAGATAGAGGTTCTTTTGTCCACAAGCTTTAGATTCTGTGGTAACCACAGTGCTTTTTAATCCTTTGTTCAAAATCATAATTGCTGCATTGTGGCCACGGTGGATAATTGTCCGGCAAGAATGGCATTTGTGAGTAGGAGTAGACAACGACTTTTTAACCCCTGTTCCACAAACAGCACAATCTTAAGGTGTATACTATGGTGCAACTGCCATGGCCCAAGTATGAAAAACTTGGCAATAGTAGTCTAACCAATCAGTGAAGAACCACCACAATGCATCCCTGATAGATTGAGCTAAATGGTGGTTTTTAACCATATTTCCTACCTGCAAGTCTTCATAAACTACCAAGTCCTTTCACTGGACCAGGGCTCTTGCAGTCTTAACTGCAAAATCTTTAAAGAGTTTTTGGCATGGGGATGATATGTGTAATAATAATTAAGATATCTTAATAATTCTACACAGTTTGGGATGAGTAGCCTTGTCTATTGGTTTCTGGCCAATGCTGAGTACTTGTCCACGACTATATTTTCAGATTTTCACGTCAATCCTACGCGGAGTAAAAGCGTGTTTCAGTTAGAAGAACTACCAGTGCCTCAAGTAAAAATCACTAGTACCCCAACAGTGAAAAGTAAATTCCTGTACAGGGGGGTTTTCATGGCCATGGCCATTATCAGCATATGGGCTATGAGCCTGGCTTTGTTAATTTATATTGATATATCCCAATGCAAATTTTGGATGTTATTGCCGCTCATACTTTGGCAAACATTTTTGTATACGGGATTGTTTATTACAGCTCATGATGCCATGCATGGGGTAGTTTTTCCCAAAAATATCCAAGTCAACCATTTTATAGGGTCATTGTGCCTATTTCTCTATGGTCTTTTATCCTATCCTAAACTTTTAAAAAAACATTGGTTACATCACCATAACCCAGCCAGTGAAACAGATCCAGATTTTCACAACGGTAAGCATAAAAACTTTTTTGCCTGGTATTTTCATTTTATGAAGGGTTACTGGAGTTGGCGACAAATTATCACATTAATGACTATTTATAACTTGCT
This sequence comes from Umezakia ovalisporum Ak1311, assembly GCF_029891685.1. NCBI lineage: Bacteria > Bacillati > Cyanobacteriota > Cyanophyceae > Nostocales > Nodulariaceae > Umezakia > Umezakia ovalisporum. The sequence goes on from NZ_JANQDJ010000046.1 coordinate 5,958, forward strand.
AACATATTTTTTACATCTTCCAGAGGATAATCTCACTTATTTTTGGGTAATTCCCTCAATTTTAAGTTCCTTACAATTATTTTATTTTGGAACTTTTTTACCCCACAGTGAACCAGTAGAAGGTTACAAAGATCATCATCGTTCCCAAACCATTAGCCGTCCAATTTGGTGGTCATTCATAACTTGTTATCATTTCGGTTACCATCACGAACATCACGAATACCCCAATATCCCCTGGTGGCAACTACCAGAAATTTATCAAATGTTGAAACCAAAAGTCTAAATCAAAGGTGGAATCAATACTCTAGTTGGTGAAAACCTGCTAGAGCAAATTCTGAGGTAGAATGTGGAATCTCCGTGGCTTTAGCCCTGGGAGTGTCAACAACGGATTTTTGTTTTCAGAAAACTTGTAAAGCTAAATAAGGCAAGAGGGCAAAAGCAGTAGTAGCAAAAGCCCAAGCCGGTATTTTTTGCCCTCTACCATCAATAAGTAAAGGTGCGCTGTAAATTACAGGCCACATGGCCGTGAGATTGAATAATACTATTACTATGGGGTTAATACCTTGCCATTGCCCCAAGGAAAGTTTTTGAATTAACTCCAATGTGTCTGGTTGACCTGGGGGTGCAAAGATAAAAGCATAGGTAATAAATCCTCACCAATTAACTAAAAGCTTCCGAGAGGTAATCAGCAGCAGCAGCCACAACTGTAATCGCACTTTCATAATCAAGGCGTGTGGGCCCCAAAACTCCTACGCTACCTACAGGTAATAAACCCCGACGATAAGTAGAACTAATTAAAGTGCAGGTGCGTATTGGCTCTAATGGGTTTTCTGTACCAATGCGAACCGTTACCTTAGACTTACCCAAATCTTCTGTTTCCGATTCTTCAAAGATTAATCGCCACAATTGGTCTTGTTCTTCTTCCAGGAGATGAATAATTGTCTGTACTTGCTGTAATTGAGAAAATTCTGGCTGACGCAAAACTTCCGCTACACCCCGAACCATAATTTGAGTTGTGGTTGGTGTTAGATGGCGACGAGTTAATTCTGCTACTGAACTTTTCAAGAATTCGCCATAGCGTTGAAAAGCCTGGTCTAAGTCACTCCAGTTCAAGGTAGTTAATTCCAATAAACTGCGTCCCCGCAAATGGGTATTCAAAAAATTAGAGACGATCTGTAATTCATGATCTATTCCCTCGGAATCAAGTGTTCCTTCTTCCTCCTCTGGAGACAAATTCATCAGCCTGGAATGAGTCTCATAAGTATCTGTCACCACAATCAGCATAATTTTGTTGGCTTCAATCTGCACCAATTGCAGATGTCGCAAAATTGCTGTATTGGTTTGGGGCATAGTAATTAAGCTAATGCAACCACTGACAGTTGCTAAGATTTGCGCTGCACCTTGCAATAAGGCTTCCCAACTCCAATCTTCCCATTGCAGGCGATTTTGCAACGCCAATTCAACCTCTTTTGCGATGGTATCCGTTCGCATAGTACCTCCCAGAGAAGGTTTCATTAACTGGTCAACATAAATGCGGTAGCCAGAATCAGAAGGTATTCGTCCAGCAGAGGTGTGTGGCTGGTATAGTAACCCAGATTTTTCTAGAACGCACATTATATTCCGAATTGTGGCTGAACTTACACCTAGGTCATACTCATCAACCAAAGTTTTTGAACCTACAGGCTCTGCTGTAGCGATATAGTGGCGTACTGTTGCCCAAAGTATATGCTGTTGTCGATTCGTTAAGTGGACTTCCATAGGGTATGTTTTACTGAAGGCAAATTTTAATTAAACTGAGAAAAAAATTGGGATTTGAAAAAAATATGAAAGTAGTTAATTAATTTAGCAAAATATTTAGTTTTATTTTCATCACTAAGTATCAACTCATGTGATGGTTATTTTGTCAAATTAAGCTATTACTGCTAAAATTGTTTACTTTAAGTAGTATTGCAGCTTTTTTTCAAGGAAGTTGTATTTTAGAATACTTATTTTTGAGCAAATTCATATACCTGGACTATGAGTAAAATCTGGGTAATGCTGAAACTCTCAACTCAGATTCATTGTCTTAACAACAGCATTGCTCAAATCTGACAATCAGCGCGATTTTAGCAATGCCATCTGTCAGGGCGTGATCAACTAATACTTGGGAATAGAAGAATCAACCAATAAAGAATAGGCATCAATGCCACCCATAACATTTTTAACATTTGTAAAACCTTCCGCCATGAGCCACTGGCACATCTGAGCAGAACGAATACCGTGGTGACATAACACAAGAGTTTCGGCTTGGGGATTGAACATAGTCAGAACTTGATCTCCCCATTCCGCAAATTCGCTTAGAGGCAGGTTAACAAAGCCCTCAATGCTAGCGGCTGCCAATTCTTGAGGCTCGCGCACATCTATTAACTGAATACTTACATCATCAGAAGTCAGACGTTGAGCCAGTTCCTCTACACTAATCTGAGTAATGAGTTGACTAGAAGGATTCCCTGTCATGAGATTTTTGTAAACAACCTTATACCTTTTATGGTGGCAGAAAATCTTTTTCCTAGCATCAGCATCTATTCCTAAGGGGATAGTTATAGTAAACTGCTTCCTTGCCTGTAGGCTTTCAAATCCAATCAATGTAAAATTTATATCTGGTTTAGGATGTCTAATGTGAATAGCCAACGCTCATTCTTTGGTTTCTTGGTAGCTGGTGCCATGGCACTGCTGATTGTAGCCATAGCCGGATTTTACTGGTTTGTGGCCAAAACTCCGGTAGACCTAATGGCCTCTACTTCTCGCCCCAATGCTGCTATCTTTGTTTCAAAACTTGCTCCGGCAATGGTTTCATTACTGACAAATCCTGAGCAATTACAGTCCTTAGGGCTTAAAGAACAATTATCTCAACTCAAAAGCAGTTTATTAGCTAACAGTATCATAGATTACAAACAAGATATTAAACCCTGGCTAGGAAATGAAATTACTCTGTCCGTCACCACTCTAGACATTGATCGTGACCCAAAGAACGGACAGCAACCAGGGTATCTCATGGTATTAGCCGCGGATAAACCAGCAAAAAGCCGCGAGTTTTTAGACTTGTTCTTTTCTCAACGGGTATTAGCTGGAGCTAACTTAGCTGTTGAGCAATATCAAGGGGTAAAGCTCATATCTGACAATTCCAATTTCCAACTACAACAAAATTCCCTAACTGGTGCAGTTGTCCATGGCTTTGTGTTATTCGCCAATCATCCCCAGGTGCTACGAGACGCAATTAATAACGTCCAAGCACCTGATTTAAATTTGCCCAGTTCCCCCCAATACCAAAAAGCCCTGCAACAAATTTCTCCAGCCTCCCTTGCTACAGCTTTTTTCAATCTTCCCGCTTTGGCACAATGGCAAGGCTTAAAATTACCACCTGCAACTTTCCATAGCCAAATTATTTCTTTATCTTTAAACCCCAGGGGATTGTTAGCAGAAACAAACTTTTTCACTGACTGGGAAATCATGCCTCCCTCTGCACCACTTGCTCAACCTGTAGGCGCTTTAGAATACATACCAGATGGGGCAGGGGTAATTATTGCCAGTTCTGATTTAAACAATTTGGATAACAGTGATTTAGGGCAACTCTGGACACAAGTCAAAACTGTTTTTTCCGGTTCTGGTACTGATGGAATTTCCAGCTTAGTGGCGCCATTAAGAGAACTGCAAAAAAACCAAGGGATAAACTTAAAAGAAGATATCTTTAGTTGGGTAAAAGGTGAATATGCTTTAGCCTTGTTACCCCATGGAGAATCAACTTATCCTGATTGGGTTTTTGTGGTAGAAAAATTAAAGGATGTTCCAGAAGGAATTTCTCATTTGGATACCATCGCTTCATTCCGTGAACTCAACCTCAGTTCTTTTAACTTGAATCAACAGAAAGTTTCTGCCTGGACAAAGTTAACTGCGGTAATTGAACCCACTAATACCAAACAACCCCCAACATTCGCCATTGATACCAAAGTACAAGGAGTACACACAACTCTGGGTAATTACGAAATTTTCGCCTCCAAATTAGAAACTTTGGCTGAAATAATCACAAACTACCAAAGCACTGTGATGGCTGATAAAGAAGCGCTCCGTTCCCCCAGGGTTGCTGAGGTCAGAAATCCCAATTTCCTAGATAGTATTGTTGCCATTCCCCAACCCAATCAGGGGTATATATATATCGATTGGACAAAAGGCAAAACTATGTTAGAAAGTCAAGTACCAATTTTGCAGTTAGTGGAAATAGTGGGTAAACCGTTTTTGCAAAACCTGCGATCGCTTACCATTAGTAGTTACGGTAACGAGGAAAAATCCCTCAAAGGCAAAGTACTATTCCAATTCCTAGACTAATCAAGTTTTACCTTTTTTCTTGTAACCCTGACTCAACATCGGTGATTTTCCAAATTTCTCACTTTGAGAGTTGACTCCAGGAGCGATACTATGGGATAGTATCTCGTTTTGCTTTCCGAGGGTACTTTCTCGTGCTATCTAGACTAAGTGCTGACTTTCGCATCATATTTGAACGTGACCCCGCTGCTCGTAATTGGTTGGAGGTCCTGTTTTGTTACCCAGGTTTGCAAGCCCTGCTATTTCACCGATTGGCTCACTGGCTGCATAATATTAGTATTCCATTTTTACCCCGGTTAATTTCTCACACAGCCCGGTTTTTGACGGGTATCGAAATTCATCCCGGCGCAACCATTGGCCAGGGTGTATTCATTGACCATGGCATGGGGGTAGTAATTGGTGAGACAGCCATAGTGGGAGATTATACTCTCATTTATCAGGGTGTCACCTTGGGGGGAACTGGTAAACAAACAGGTAAACGCCATCCCACAGTAGGGGAAAACGTGGTAGTGGGAGCCGGTGCAAAGGTTCTGGGTAATATTCATATTGGCAATAATGTCCGCATTGGCGCAGGGTCAGTTGTTCTCAGGGATGTACCTACAGATTGCACAGTTGTGGGGGTACCTGGTCGCATTGTTTATCGTTCTGGCGCGCGAGTTGCTCCCCTAGAACACAACAACTTACCAGATTCCGAAGCTGAAGTCATTCGTGCCTTAGTTGATCGAATTGAATCCTTAGAACAACAAATACAAAATCTACAAAACAATCAATCTTCCCCAAAAACTCATGTTTTGTCACTTTCTGTAGTTTCTAACGAAAGTGACTTGTTACAAGATGCTCCCCTATGTAGCCTCAGAGATAAAGCAATTCAACAATTTCTCGATGGCGCAGGAATTTAGTATTAAGTTTGTATAAAAAAAATAGAGTTAGATATAGTCAAATATCATCATGTGCAAAAAGCATGAGCAATATTTAGGGAAAAGAATTTAAGGGAGGTTTATTTAGGTCTAACCCTGGCAAAATATATTCAAATGATTTTAGTGGAAAGACACATCATTAAATAGTCTCATTAACATGGCCAAGAAATTGACGGTTCTCTTTCCTTTCAGAATCTCTTTCCTTCTAGCAAGGAGAGATGTCAAAACAACACTAGGGATTAATTTCCTCCCTAGACCAAACTTCTTGTTCATCGCGCCGATAAATGCGCCGATTTTGTGGCTCCCCCCGCAACTCTAAATGATCTACTTCCACTGGTTCTAATAGCACTAAGCAAAAATTCGGCACTGGCTTGGCAAAATCAGGTGGTGATGGCTCAAAGGCCTTCCCTTCCTCTACTCTGGTTTGACCAGGGTGAGGCCAAGCAAATTGTAAACGTGCTGAATCACTTAATTCTTGCCAAGTTTTGAGCCGGGCTGCTTGCAAAATACAGTCAGAATCATTAACTCCTATTACACTTAAGGAACCAGAAAGGCGAAATTGTTCTCTTGTCTTGGGAAAGTACCAACAAATTTCCCCCCAAGGTTGTTTTTGTATTTGGTTAACTTTATGACTACGCCTATCAGTAATAAATTTCAGTTGGTTGGTATCTTCCAGAAAACCTCGAAAAACAACCGTACGATTGGCAGGACGATAGTTTTCCTGGACTGTTGCCAGTTGGAGGTAACGGGCATAAGCAAGGCTACGATTAAGATGAAGCGCACGAGCGATAGCACTGCGCCAAGGAGCAATGGACATTATTTAAATTACCTACCAACGTAAAATTTGCTGCTTCATTTCTATCAAGTCTAAGTAATCCATCGTAAAAGCTTTTCTTAAAAGAGAATGGGGGATAAATTGATCATATTTTTGCAGTTCTGGGGCTTCTGCGGAACTGACTAAATCTTCTGCTGTAATTCTTTGCTCACACAGTGAAACAAGTTCAGTTTGCAGATATTTAAATTTATCTTTACCTAATTTGATTATCAAATAATAAGGATTCACCCCACTAATACTGCTAATTTCTAATGATTCTCGACAAAAACAGTTCAGCAATCTTTCCAAAGTTCGGTATGCAATTGTACCCATCCAAGGAAAGATGCAACATTGACCTTCGCTTAATTGTAAAACATATTGTTGATCTAATCCTGCCTTGCGTGTTAGTTGCCGCACTTCCTTTAACCGTCCTTGGGCATTGTTTTTTAAATAGCTATATTCAACATCTTCTAGTAATACTTGCCGCATTTTCTGCAAAATTCTTGTATGAATACAACCACCACCGCCCCGCCAATTAATAATACTAGCTTTACCTGTAACTTGCTTAACTAAAATTAGCTTTTTTTTAAAATAAACTTCTACAACTTCCCAACTTTTACCTGCTAAGGCAAATTGATTACCCACAGGTGGTAGAATGGAAATAGTACCAATTTCTTCTTTTCCTTGCTTGACTATATATTCTTGATGTTCAGCAAACACTGCGTAAAACTGAAATTTCCCTACTATTTTTTCTCCTGCTAAACCAATAATTAATTTACCTCGTTCTGTTTGCTGAATGTGGTCTATGTCCATTAAATAGCGTAACAAGCTCTTAAAGTCTGCCGCAGAAATAGCTGCAAAGGGCGATAAATTTAAAATTTGTTTGGCTAAAGCACCGGGTGTTATTTCTCCTGTTGCTGCCAAAATACTCATTGTTTGATGATACAACAAACTCAAAGGATATTTAACTGGTAGTATCGGCTCAATCCAAGCTTCTTCTAGATAAAGTTGAATAATAGCAATACATTGTAAGAGTTGCCAAGGAATTTGTTCTGGTAAAGGCGCTTCAGATAATGGTTGATTTTCCTCACATATCAAGCGCATATCAGCAGCTTCACCTCTTCTACCACTGCGTCCTAAGCGTTGTAAAAAGCTGGCAACAGACAAAGGGGATTCTAACTGAATTACCCGCTCTAAATGACCAATATCTATGCCTAATTCTAAAGTTAATGTGGCAGCAATCACAGCGGGATGATGAGGTTCAGCTATAGCATTTTCCGCAGCTCGCCGTAAGCTAGCAGATATACTGCCATGATGTACGTGATAAATATCTGGTAGTGCTTGTTGTGCAGCAATTTGGCGCAAGGATGCAATTATTGATTCTGTTTGGGTGCGGTTATTGGCAAAAATTAGGCATTTACGAGATTTACTCAAGTTAAAAATATATTGTTCATAAGCTGTAAATTCTGATTCATCAATTGAATTATTAAGATAAAAATGTTCTACAGCCAGCTTGATTTGGCGTTTTTCTGGGGCAGTTATCGGAGTAATTACTGGCTGTTTAGTTCCAGAACTTAACCACTCTTCAGCCATTGCATAATCACCGAGGGTTGCTGATAAACCAATACGCCGGGGTTGAGTTTTTGTCAAGGTGGCTAAACGTTGTAATTGACAAATAATTTGAAAACCACGTTCAGAACCCATAAAACAATGGATTTCATCAATAATTACAAATCGTAAATCACCAAATAAGTGAATTAACTGATTGTGCTTGTTAATTAACAGGCTTTCTAAAGATTCTGGGGTAATTTGCAGAATACCTCGGGGATTTTTTAAAACTTTATTTTTGTGACTTTGTGTTACATCACCGTGCCAATGATATACAGGAATATCTGCTGATTTGAGCATATCGTTGAGGCGATGAAATTGGTTATTAATTAAAGCTTTGATGGGGCTAATATATAATGCACCAATACTGTGAGGAGGTTTTTCGTGTAATAAGGTCAAAACTGGTAAAAATGCTGCTTCTGTTTTCCCAGATGCAGTTGCCGCCGCCACCAGCAAATGAGCATCTGTGTTGAATATAACTTCACAAGCTGCTAATTGTATTGGTCGTAATTCAGACCAATTGTGATGATAAATATACTCTTGGATAAACGGGGCAAGTCTGGAAAACGTCATCGGTTATTGGTCACCTGTTCAAAAATTTCTCTACACTACGAACAAATATTTCTACACCCATGGCCAAGGCAGTTTCATCAAAATCAAATTTGGGATGATGATGAGGATAGGCAAGATTTTTCTCCGAGTTGGCAGAGCCGAGAAAGAAATAACAACCAGGAACTTCTTGTAAAAAGAATGACATATCCTCCCCCCCCATAGTTTGACATTCTGGTACAACACCTAGGGAAGTTTCTATGACTTCTTCTGCTACTGACTTGATCAATTCTGCCATGCCTGCATCATTAATTACTGGTGGATAAAGACTCCAATACTCTAATTCATATTTTGCACCATGACTTTGGCAAACTCCCGCGATGATTTGCTCAACTCGTTGGTGAAAAAATTCTTGTAAATTGGGGTTAAAGTATCTGATAGTACCACTCATCCGGGCTGTGTCAGCAATAACATTAAGTTTTGTTCCTGCATGCAGTTCTCCCACTGTCACCACAGCTCCATCAATGGGGTTGACGTTACGAGATACGATGATTTGTAGTGCATTGACAATTTGGGCAGCAACTACCACCGAATCAACGGTTTGATGAGGCATAGCACCGTGTCCGCCTTTGCCTAAAACAGTGCAGTTAAAGCATTCCACAGATGCCATCAATGGCCCAGGCCGAACACCCACTGTGCCCAACGGTAAATTATTCCATAAATGTAAGCCGATAATTGCATCCACATCAGGATTTTTGAGTACCCCGGCTGCAATCATTGGTTTTGCTCCGCCGGGACCTTCTTCTGCTGGTTGAAAAATTATTTTCACCGTACCGCTAAAGTCTTGACAATGCTGCTGAAGATAGTAGGCTGTACCCATGGCAATGGCCGTATGTCCATCATGTCCACAAGCGTGCATCACGCCATCATGTTGGGACTTATAGGGAACCTCATTCAGTTCTTGAATTGGCAAAGCATCCATATCAGCCCGAATTGCCAACACTTTGTTAGCACCTGGTTTTTTACCCTGAATTGTAGCTACAATACCGGTTTTAGCTATTTCTGTTTGATGTTCAATGTTCCATGCTTGTAAGTGACGGGATACTAACTCAGCAGTGAGTTTTTCTTGAAACCCTAATTCTGGTTTTTGATGCAGTCGCCGCCGCCATTCCACTAATTGCGGTTGCAATGAGCGAATTTCTAGACGAATGCGAGATAAATCTACAGAAGAGTTGGGAAAGGTAGACACCATAATGAAATCAAGCTCTTTTCAGTTCAGCTAACTGAGGATATTTTCCCAGTTTAATGCTTATCAAAAAGTTCAGGGCGGAGCTTTTATCTACTGGCGTTGCTTAGGTCAATCAAGGGTAAGTTATGCTACAAACTGCTGCTTAACCTTTCCCAATGGAGATTTGATGCCACTTGAGCCAGTTTATCCAAATCTTCTAAGTTATCTAGATAAGGCAAACAACCTAAAACAGGGGTATTAGTTAAAGATTGAATCAAATCCCATGGTGTCCAGTCAGCTATTTCTGTATCTGTACGATATCGTACACAGTTAAGAACAATGCCTTTAAGATTTACCTGGCATTGCCTAGCCAATGCTACATTCGCCACTGCTTGAGCGATGGCACCTAATTTAACTGGTACTACTAATAGCGTAGGTATACGCCAGTCTCTTGCTAAATCTGCCACTGTCAATTCATCAGTGATGGGTGAACCCAAACCACCCAAAGCTTCCACCAGTAGGAAATCACGCTGCCATCGCAACTGAGAATAAGTTTGCCACACCACAGCCAAATCTACTTGTCGATTTTCCTTAGCTGCGGCAATGGGAGGGGCTAAGGGTGCTGCAAAATACAAAGGTGTAATTTCTTCAGCAGATTGCTGTAAAGAAAATAACTTTTGATATAATTCGCGATCGCCCATCCCGCATTGAATGGGTTTCATAATTCCCCAGCTACGCTGGGGAAAATACTTTTGCCAATAAGCTGCTAAGGCTGTTGTTAAAACAGTTTTACCAGCCTCAGTATCAGTACCAGTAATCAGTAATGTGTTCAACAAGCTCGTAAACATCCACAAGTTTTAATTAATTGTAATTCGTAATGCCTCTTTGAGAGGAGAGCTTGTCCCTCGGGTCATTGGTAATTAGTGGTTTTAACTGAGTTAAGTCTCTTTGAATTAGACGATAAACGCCGCATCATCAATGACAAACTCCGGTTCTGTTCCCAGAACTGCAACTTTGCAACGTGTGTGGGCAGACATGGGATAAAATCGTATTTGGTCTTCATGTTTATTTACAAGTCTAGTCAAGTATTTAGATAAAGTAGTGTACTGATTCTCATCTAATACACACTCGAAAACTGACTTTTGTACTCGTAAACCGTAGGATTCTAGAAGTTTCGCCACTTTGTTACGGCGAGTGTCGCTAACGATGTCGTAGCATACTAAATAGAACATTGCTATTTCACCACCGTTAACGATGCTTTTTGAGGTTTAGTGATGCTGGCCAGCTTGGAATCTAAAGGATGAAATTTTAAAGCCAAGGGACGGTAATATTCCACATCACTTAGCACATACCCAAGGTATTCTCGGACTTGGAAATCCATACACTGACGATAACTAACTGTTCCGGCCTGGGGATGCAATACAAATGTTTTGAGCTTGGCTTCCCAGTGTTGGAGAAAATGTTGCACAATTGTTCTTGGTTGACTTTTGCCGTTACTATTTCCGTTTCCGTATCCCTTGGTGTGGGGAAATTTTTTGGCAAAATGTAATACTAAGTCATCAACAATTGCAGTCCTAAACTCGGCGGTAAAATCCCATGCTAAAGGTAACTCATGGTGTACATTGCGGTGTAAAATGGCACAATGGGGATGAAGCCCCGAGGTGTCCAGCAAGGTATATATATGTTGATGTAACAGTTGATATCCTAGGTTAAATAATCCACCTATACGCCCTCGCTGAAAGTACAAGTATGGGTGATGAAACTTGAGTAGTGAAGTAACAGCATTGTAGTAAACCCCATCTGCTTCTTCACTATATTCCCACAGTTGATCAAAAGATGTTGCTAGTGATAAATTATCCATTAACAGCGTTAGGTAATTTAATGCACGTTGGGTTTCATGGTCAGGGTAAGAGCATCTCAATCAGGCTTGACACAAGGAATCAGAAGAATCTAAGATATTGTCAATGAAACAACAACTGAGAATTTGAATCAAATAATTATTTTCCATAGCGGCGCGTTTCATTTTTTGTCTGAGACTAGGTTTGTAGGTTTTTTCACAGTTAAGGGCATTAAGAGCAAAGCGTCTTAAAAGAGCAAAATTCTGAGGACTGTGGAAAGAACGAATGCGACAGTCATCTTCGGCAAAAGTACAGTCGAGAGTCCAGTGAGCCTCGTTTTCAATGCCCCAATGTTTGCGGATAGCCTGACCGATAAGTTGAGCATCACTGTGTAGAGAAGTCAAATAAAATTGCACTTCACGAGTAGTCTTGTTCCAAAGATGCCGGACGCGCACAACCATCACTAGGCTTTGCAATCCTTCCCAGACCTTGGGTTGATAAAGTTGTGGAATCGCCGCAACGGGTAAAGTCCAAACTTCACGAATTTCTGTGGGATGATGAGCTTTCTCAATTCTTTTGTCATAGCTGACATCAACGCCTTGGAAATTGTTCGCTTTCTCAGTTTCAAACCATTGTTCGACTTGAGAATACAGAGTAGGATGATTGGCCTTGAGTGCCAAAACATAATCAGCTTTGTTGGCGACAATCTGTTTGGCAATTTCAGTTTGTGTTCCCATTGCATCAATTGTGATGATAGCGCCTGTGATATCTAGTAATTCCAATAATGCCGGAATCGCCGTAATTTCATTGGATTTATCTTCTACTTTCACCTGTGCCAATACCAAGCGTTGTTCACTTGCCCAGGCACTGACAACCCGGAGTGCTGATTGACCCTGATTGCGGTCATAGGAACCCCTAATTGTCTTTCCATCTATGGGGATAATCTCTCCTCCCATGGAACTGACCAGGGTTTCCACCCATTGCAGAAAACATCGATTTAATGCTTCAGGGTCGATGAACTCAAATACCCGCCGAAAGGTGTCATCCGATGGAATACCGTTTGGTAATGCCAAAAACTCTTCTAACCACTGTTGCTTACTAATGCCATAATTCTCAATATCTTCCCACCCTTGTGCTCCCGCAATGATTGCCAGAATTGCCATTACTAAGATGTCTTGAAGTTGATGTTTTTTTGTTCGCTCTACTCTCGGGTCTTTGATAGGAGCAAAATGCTCCACTAGACTCTGTTGAATGCTGCTAATGTCTGCTATTTCTTTTGGCTTTCACTGACCACGCACAGTTTGAACAGTGTCAGCCGATTTAGTTTCAAAGCCCTGTGACATCTACTTGACTCCTGTGATTTTCCATAACAGCATTGAAGTCATCTCATCGATCTTCCTCTTGAGTCAAGTGCGTTTTTTACATCCTTGTTTATGCTTATCTGATTTTATTTGTCAAGCTTCCATTATACCAAATTAGATGAGCTTACCCTGCCGTCCTACATCTCCCAAATTCTGAGAGATAAATGTCTCAAAGGAGGGTAAATTTAATAAGCGCGAACCTTGATTCCAAATTTGCTCGATTTGTTCCCACCATTCTTGCTTTAAATTATCACGATGCTGGGGAATTAATTTATTTACTAATTCCTGCATTGGCTGGGGCATACTTTCATAGGATATACCTGATTGAATCGCCCAGGAAAGATTTTGTATGTCTTGATGGGCAATATTAGAATTAGCTGCTGCTAAATTTAATGCTGCTAATACCTCCTTACGCTTTCCTCCATATTGTCCTAACAGATAACGATGTCCATTGGGACTTGCTGCTACTTTTTGCAGACAGTAAACTTTCACAAAAATAGCATAGTCCCCAGGAGGTATAGCATCTTGTGGATTAGAATTTTGTAAATCAAGTAACACCGGGTTAAATTCATTTCCTGGAAGAGAAGAAATCCTGGGAAACAGTTTGTCACTGCTAACTGTGACAGGCGCATTTTTTTCAGATATTTCTCTGATTTGTTTTGCTAATAGGGATTCTGTCAGTTTTCCAGGATCAATACAAATTCCAGCAAAACAGATTTTTTTATCGCCTCCAATTATGATATCTAATAAACCTTTACGCAGTTCTGGTTCATTAGTAACAACCTGAGAAGCTATTACTTGTTCTTGAATATTTAAAGTATGACTGGTTAAGACTAAACTTAGTAGTAGTTTAGCAATTTTTCTCTTGTTAAAATTCATGGGTAACTCCTTTCCTCAGTCTCAAATTTATTTAGACGATTTTATTTTCTAAATACAAAATACGAATCCCCAAGGCAGTTTTTGAGTTAGTGATTTATTAGAATAATCATTAATACATTCAAAGAATTTGATTCTATTAGCCTTTAACAATCCGTAAGTAACTACGTAATCACTGTGATTAAGACCAAAACTAACCATACTAACTGATGGGCAGTTGCTAATAATATTTTCGGTAATTGAAGTCAAAAATCTACCAGATATTAAAATAGATTCTGTTGCTGCACCCTCTAATCCAAAGGCATAGGAATGTGGGCGATTTTTAGGATACAATTTGTAATTCTCAGCAATGTTTGATTGATAAATATTAACAACTTTAACTTTTCTATTATTTTGAATTTGATTTTTTGCTAATCGCAAAGCTGTATTGCATCCAGAAATTGATTTGATATTTTGTGCCAGTGTGGGTAATGAAATGCAAATTATGCTATGAGTAGCAATCAACCCAGTTGCTATAAATGGATGTACATTCATATATTTATATCCTTATTACCTCAAAAGTTATTGGTGGCAATACTTATACAGCAAACTTCAGTATCATCACCAATTGCGTCTTTATTGGCTTATGCAAATTCTGCAATGTCATCACTATATCCTTTCATTTGTCCTCCACGACTATGACACGACACAAAGACGACCATACACTCGTGGTCTTTAAGTTACCAGTAAAAGATGTAGATTGAGCAGGTATCTGATGCGAATGACAAAAGAACTCACTTGCGTCAACAAGAAACAAGGAAGATGAACCAAGGCCAAACATCCACCCGCTTCCATTAATTCAACTTCCGAAATTTTCAACTGTCATAATTACTTAAAATTCCTTCACCGATTGTCTTTACCCTCTGGAGCAACTCTTCTGGAGTTACCACCTTCACCTCTGCACCAAAACCAACAATCCATCGCCACAAATCAAAATCATCTAAAGTCCACTTGGGAAAGGTGACTTGAAAACGATGGGGGAAATTGCGATCGCGGGTTTTGTTCAAGCAAAATAATGCATCTGGAATGTTATTGGTTATCTTGTGAATTGGCGGCGACATTTTCATCTGTGCAAACCGTTTTGTTCCCTCAGTAATAAACGGATAAATCCTATCGCTAAACCACAATTCCACCGTCACGCAGACTTGCATTCGTTTTTGTTTATCATCACTGAGAAACAGTTTTTGGTCAGTGGTGCTGTTTCCTAAGTGCATACCTGCACCGGCCTTAAATAATTTTTGTAACTTTTGTAACGTCTTTTCTTGTTCTTCCCGACTGCGTTGTTTAGTTTGTAGTCTACCTAAAAAAAGTCTATCCAGACGTTCAAACCGCAATAAACCAGAAGTTTCACCACTGAAGCACTCATAACCCAAATACCAAGCAAAGTTAGAAAACACGATTTGTAATGGATATGCTAAGAAAAAATCCTTTTCATCTGCTGTGTATTTACCTACGCCTGCAAACCGTTTTAACTCCAAAAGCTTTCCTTCTACAATCCCCCTTTCTAACTGGGCTAGATAATTACTTAACGCACTCCTATGGAGATGCTTGGGGTCCACAATGGAAGTATTAGCGATCGCCCGTACAGGATAAATATTTTCAGTATTTTCAATAATATGTGCTTGTAATAAACGCTGCTTGAATGTTTCGTAGATTCCCAAAGCCTGGGGGTCATTTAAACTGTTAGCTTGGGATTGAATCATATCAAATACCTTGATTAATTCTGGTTTAGAAAGGATGCCTGTACCAGCAAAATAACCGTTACGCATAGAAAAATTAGGCAATATTTTATAGGGTTTCAAGACTTTTTCAATATCCTTGCGAATTGTAGCTTTTTCTCGACGGTGGTCGTCAACTATTCCAGCTTGCCGTAAGGAGTGAATTAAAGTATTCAAGCTACCTGCACCCATATCTGTTAAAAAAGGATAGTGGAGAATAAAGCGGATTGTACCGATTAAACGCTCAAAAACTTGCTTGTCTGAGTAAGAGTGTACTGCACTTAAAGATATCAATTCATCGCTCTTAAATTCTTGATTTTTGTGACTGGCTACAGAAAAAGTAGCATTGATAATTCCTTGAGTTTCCAACCATTCCAAATCAGCCGCTATGGCATCTTTGTTTGCATAAACTGCACCCCGCAGTTTAGCCATAATAGTAGTAATTTCTTCTAAAAAATTAACAAAATTAGGAACATAACCAAGAATATCTTCTAATAATTTAGGTTTACTTAAATGAAATTCCCCAATCCCAGGATAGTTAATGATTAAGAATATCAAATACATCAAACGCTCAAAATCTAGCAAACGACTATAACGATGGAGTGTGATTTTTGCATAACGATTTTGGGAATTGACAATTTTACGGGGAACATCTGCAATTAGTTTCGCAATTTGATGTGCGGAAAATTTCGGTGCAGTCACATCAATTTTATTGACTGCGGCGAATCCTTCCCCAGTAATGGGCGGAAATTGTTGCAGCATTTTATACATACTTTCGATGATAGTGGCGGGAACTTGGCGTTGGCGTTGTTGATTCCATTCCATACAAGTTGAAAGGGGAGTTTGTAAGTACCAAGCAATCCAGTTAGGTTGGGTTAATTTCCTTTGTGCAACTTGGCTATTAACTTTCAGCAAAAAGTCAATGCGAAAACAACGCTTAAAATTAGTAGCATCATAGATGATACTTTTACCCTCACTCAATGCAGTACAAATAAGCTGAATGGCGGTTTCCTCAATTTTTTGCCATTCCCCTTGAATTGCCGCATCACCATATAACTCTTCGCGGATGTCGTCAGTGGAAATGATTTCGCAATTTCCCAACCTAGATATGAGTTTTGCAAAGGTAGATTTACCGCTTCCTGGTGTTCCAATGAGAAAATGCGCGACGGCTTTGGAGTCAGTTTTGGTTGACACTTGATTCTTGAGTGTGGCTGTTGGCATCTCAGGTGATATTTATTTTGCTTTTTATATTCTGATGTTAAAGTGTCATGGTCTTTTTTACTTTTGTGCTAGTGCGAATGACGATTTTTAGTCGCTAATCTCTGGGGTAAATTTTCACTGTTTCCATTAAATCATCCCCACATTGTTACTAGAGAGTGCAGAAGGCTGGAAGGTTTGAAAAACAAGAATTACAGGACTTATTTTCGCCGATCTCACTCAAAAGTATAATTTCAGCCATCGCCTATCAATATCTCATCTCTGAAAAAATCCTCAAATTTAGTCACAGCAAGGGCTTGATAATTTGCGCGAATCTCTATTTCATAGATAATGACTCAAACGCTGAACAGAAAAGGATTTGAGGATTATATAACAGTTGTTCGCCTAAAACAGCTATAGATTCCCGCAGTTGTCCTTGCATCAAACCCATCATTGCAACCCATGTTGAGTTAACTGAGTTATAACCCAGTCACGAACATCAGAGTAAATATAGTAAGGACTATTCAAACCTACATAGTGACTGACAGTTTTATTAAAAATCCGTGCTGTTTGCTGACTGATATTCGTGATTTCTGTCAAAATTTCTGTCGGGAGACAAGCTTGATTAGCATATTTAATCTTATAGTTTTTACACTTTCTATCTTTTTCTAGGATTTTTTCCATACTTTCTAAAGAAACACCTTGAGAACTATGGATAATTTGGTTTCGTTTATCAATCCAGTAATCCAGCCTATCTAAAGATTCAGTAATCTTTTGCCAAGCAGTTTTCTCTATGAGATTACTTCTAAACTTAATTAGAGCATTGATAAAATTCCTCTTACTAAATCTTCCTTGTAAAAGGTATGGTAACTCATTGTTACATTTTTCACCTTCCGCTTTTTCAAAAAATTGCCACAATTGACGTTCTACTTGCTTTTTATCTACATACCAATTATCACGATATCCAGTTTGATCGAAATATTTCACCCCCCCCAAAGACCTAATTATATCATGTAAACTTTCTTCACAAAAAGAAGCCAATCTAGATAAAAAATGAGCAATTTGGTTCAGTTGCCAATAAATACGACATTGTGTATAAATATTTAAAAGCTTATTATAATTATCATCACAAACTAATTTGTGCAAATTACTAGATTGCCGCAAATATTTATTCTCAATCCTTTTTAAATCTTGACTAGCCTTCACATTATCTAAATTTAAACAATCTACTGCTACATTCAAGGCTGTAATAACTTGTTGAATTAGAGAATCATTGATAGCACTTGCCTCAAGTACATTTTCTTGGACTAAGGATTGTAAATATCCCTCAAAACTTCTCATTAATTGAATAGAACCATCAAAATCCCAGCGTTGTAAAATTTGGTTAACCGCCTGGTACTTTTGTCCTCGAATGTATAGCCAATAAGCATTTAATTTACAAGGAGATGGTTCTCCTGCTAAGACTTTGGTAATATCTAATTCCGGTTCTAGATAAGCTTGGAAATCTACACTCAAAGCCATAACTTGGATTCGCAAAGCGGTTTGCATTTGGGGTGTACCACCCTTGAGACTAATTAGAATCTTATCCTGTCCCTGACTAATTTTATGCAACTGTTCATAATAGTAATTAAACAAAGTATCTTGCTCAACAGGTTTAATGTGTTGGGGAATTATAATTGGAGTAATTTGCAAATCTAGAATTTCTCTTTGCAACCAAATATTGAGAATTTTAGCCAGATTAACCGTATCTGTAGGATAACCATAAACTTCAGACGGTGGTTGATCAGTAACAAAATAATAAACGTGTTTGACATGAAACTTTTCCTGGGCAGTTTTAATAATTCCCCATATTCTCCCAGGACGCAATCTAGAATGCCAGTAGTCAGGATTTTGTTGGTAATTTTCTAATATTTTATGGGTTAAATCTCGAAAAGAAGCATTATTATTCAGCTTGAGTTCCTCACATAAAAATTCTTCAATGAATGCTTCACGCTGGGACCAAAGTGCGGCTTCATTAGAATTTCCAGGTGGTAACTTAATATTTGGTTCATTCCGGTCAAATTTTATGGGAAAATAGTAATCTTCGATTTTAACTGCTAAGTCAGAAGTGCCGATATTAGCAATAAGGATAGACATATTCTGGTTCTCACTAAGGGTAATTTTTGGACAATTTAAGAGTGAACAGGGAACAGTTATCAGGTATATCAGCATAGACTTAAACCCAGGGATTTAACTGATAACTGGTTTATGATCTACCCTGCCAAATTTCTCTATGTTCTTTGATAGGATGCTTCTGTTGTATTAACAAATTGAAATATGCTTGACGACGTGGATTATCAACCCCGAAAATAGTTATGACATCAAAGCAATGGCCAACACGCGCAATCCAAATAGGCGATCGCACCTGTATTGAACCACATAACTCTGAGTCATAGCCATTCCCTGGATTAGCTTGTTGATGCAGCAAGGCTAAAGCTGGAGGTTTATCATTACTAAAATCACCCTGGACACAAATAATCCGACAGTTGCTATCAACCGCCTCCGCCCAATCACCACTTCTGGTTGCGGTTCTTGACTGTGTATGATCGAAACATAACTGAGTCAGTGTTGATAGATTCCTATAAAAAGAATCTAACCGACCACGAAAAAGACTTTGAAAATCATCTAACTGTTCGGGACAATTCCAATATTCATTTTCTGGACTTTCGCTCATGAGTTTAACAGTTGAACCACGCCAAAAAGGGGGTCTGGAGTTGCACCTTTTTTTGCGAGAATAACATGGTCTTCTTGCTCCTTGACCAACACCACCAAGATGGAAAGTTAACCATGTTAAACTTTCTAACAATTTTTTCAAAGCTGTTTGCTCTTCGGGCTGCATATCCCGAACAACTGCTGACTGATATAAAATTAAACTTCCTGTAGCTAATCCAAATTCTTTTTCTTTATCTTGAGCATTATTGCGGATGATTTTACCATCATAAATTTCTAATTGAAACATTCCCAATTTAGCTGTAGGGTCAATACCTCCAAAAATCTTTAATTCCCATTGTTTAACTGTACTTGCTTCCAACACTCCTAAAGCTAATGTCCGAAACCAATAACGCAACATAGAACGAAAAGCGGGAGGACGAACTTCAGATTTTGCCTCACCTGGTGGTTTCCACCCTGTCCCTTCACTATTTTTTGCCCACCTTTTAAATTCCTGTCTTCCACGGACTAATTGTCCCTGTAATTCAAATTTAACACTCAGAATTCGTTTTTTTGGTTTTTCTTGTTCTACTTTAGTTTGAACCTCTAACACTCCATAACCACTATTTACCCTTGAGCCTACGCCTTGGTTCAGAGCTTTAATTAACCATTTTTGCACAAGGTTAAGAATTTCTAGATTTTGCTTGTCATGTACCCGTAAACCAACTACAAAAGTCACTTTCCGCAATGATAAAAATACATTAGGATTAGTTTTATAATGTGGATTATCACCATCCCATGTCCAGATAGAGTTTGCCACATCTGGTACTAACCCAGGTATTTCATCCGGAGAATCTTTATCTGTTTCTGGGAATGGTAAGGGGTAAGCATCAAGAAAAATCACTTTCCCCATGGAAGTAGTTGGTTGGATGTCGCCAAATATTTCTCGGATCTCATCATCAGTGACATCGCGATGGCATCTTGCCATTTCTCGCGCCACACCCTTTAATGTAGAGCTGGGAATATAAGGCATACCCAAAGCATCAAAGGCAGGTAATAATATCGATGCTGGCCCTCGCATCCCTCCCACACGTACCCGCCAAGATACAGTAGCCTCAAATGATACTGTAGCTAACCTCCGAGTCCGGTCTGTTAATGTTCTCAGTCGAGAATCATAGTTACTTGTTTTTTGTAATTCATCCAGTAGTTGTATAACTTCACCGTTGTTGACTAAATCAATTTGTGTGGCTAATTTTTTCCCCCGTTTAGAAGTGTCATTTGGTTTTTCTCTTAAAATCCGCATCCATCGCAGATACTCGACGAAACTGGCTTCTTTTACAAAATTTAAATTGCGATGTAAAGGATGATTTAGCCAAGGATTAGTGGGAATAGGTTGTCTTGCTCCAGCATCAGTCATACTAACAGTTCCTACATCTTTAATGTTGCTGTACTTCTTTGATTAGGGAATTTCAACTAAAAAATATCCATGTGGGGTATGTCAGCGGAATTAACATTGAACATACCGATAAATTATTCAGGTGTTCGTAAATGAAAAGATGATATCAAATTGAGAAAATTTCTTCCTTTGCTCCTGAGCTTGTCTGAGTTCATACTAATGTGTGAGCAACGCCATTATTCTTACTGACGCACCGTACTAACTATTAACTGTAGTTACTTGATTAGTAGTTTGGTTGACATCATTATTAGACCTTTGTTTAGGGTACAATGCTTCAGCCCAAAACGAAAATTCCCGTGCTACTTGCAGTGCAACTCCTGTCAATCCCAAATATTCCGACGCAGACAAACCAATAATTTTTCTCATTCCCTCCATACCTACAAGTGGGTTAGGCTGGGTATTTGGGTAAACTAATTCTCCTAATGTTTGAAAAAAGCATCTCAGAATCTTCTGTTTTTGTATCTGATTAACCAAAGCAGGGTCTTCCCCTTTTAATCGCATTAATCCCCAAGTAGCAATATAAGTATATAGTTCAACAGCTTGACTTTTTTGTTCATCATGATGTTCGGTCTGTTGGGTACTTTCCTTTACTGCTTTCAGATTTTGATAAACCTTAATAGAATTTTTGCGAGGATCGTAGTTAGCCATTTATTTTCTTCCTATGTACAAAATGATGCAATTAATTCTCTATTTAAAAAATTAAAAATTTCGCACAACATTTTTAATTGTTAGTTTCAACTTAACGATTCGGTCGTCGAGGTCTTTGTAATGGTGGAGTTGGAGATATTGGGACTTGAGTATTTTCAGTTACGGGAGTTTCTGTCTTTCTTGAAGTTAATTTAGGTGTCCAGAGTTCCACTAAACCCCTTCCTAGACTTTCTTGTCCACCGAACTGCCAAATAATATCTTGCTGACTAAATATTTGTCTTAATTGATTACCAGCAGTATCACCATTACCATTTGCAGTTGTGGTAATTCCCCAAGGAAAATACATTAAAGTTTCAGGAGGAATTGCTTCTTCATAACGAAACCCTGCATTGTCAGCTAGGGTTTTACCTTGATTTAAATTCACCCTAACTTGTTTCCACAGACTGGTTTGAATCAAAACCTTACAATCTTGATCAGACATGACCAAGGCTTTATTAATAGTTGTCGTAATTTCATTATCTTGAGGAATATATTTCTTCCAATCTGACCATAAATGAAGTTCTCTTGCCTCAAATATGGCATCTTTTAAATAAAGCTGCTCTCCATTACCACCACTAAAACTATTTGGACATGGCAGACTCAGAGATTGATTATGTAATCGCAACCACCGACGCAGCAAAAATTGCGATGTAATCCAAACGATGCCATGACTTAAAGAAGGAATTGGAAACCAAAGAATTGCCGCATCTCCAATCCAAATAGTACCTTGAGTTAGATTATCATCTCCATTTTGCTGCACATCTTCCAGGGTATTCCCCCATAAGAATTTCTGCTGTTTTTCTGGTGTACTAGCCCTAACTCTACCACGCAGTCCCGCCCCTGGTATATAAGGTAAATCTGTATGAACTTCACGGGCAATTCCTATAATATTTCCCTCTTGCGTTGCACCTCCTGTATGTAAAGGTGACAGTAAATAAAGATAAGATAAATTAGTTTTCATAGCTACCTACTCCAAAGTAAAATACCATAATTGAGACTAATCAAAGTTTCCAACCATTTATGGTCAAACTCACGTTCCGTAGATTGTTTGGAATCAGGGACGGGAGATTTTTCCGGTAAAAGTCTGCTAACCTCATTCATACCTTGCTTAAATAAATACACTGTCCCTGGAGGCACGAATGCACGTTGTGGTAGCATGGGAGTTGCAGTATGTCTAGATTTACCACCCCATAAAATCGGGCGATCGCTAGCACAACTGAGTAAACTTTCTCGCCACACCCCAGGACAAATCCCATAAATAAATTTTTCAGGATCAATTGGTGCTAGTCCAGGGGTTAACAAATAAGCTTTGTTGCGGTGTGAGGATGGCCGCATGAACTCCTCAATAGCATCCCAATCAGGTAAACTCTCAAGGGGAGAAACCAAAGCCCGATGTCCCTCACCGCCCAAACGCACTACAGATGATTCCAAAGTTGTGTTAATAGCTGCAACTAACTTCCAGCCAGTGTGTAGCCGCACTGCAACTTCCGTAAAATAACCATCTTCATCTTGGACTTGACGCTGGTTTGTTTGCATTTTAATATGAGGCAAAACCTGTACACTCCAGGGATCGTCATGAAAATCTTGAGGATTATATAGACTTTCTCCCTTCAGGTATTGAATCAAGGCACCAACTTTCATCCAAGGTTTGGGACGACCACAAATCCATTCATTCTTACCTCTCACGGAGAGACTATCACAGATATCTGCATTGTCAGCAATTGGTGGCGGAATCATAGGGAGTAGATGATTTTCCTCCAGAGAAGCCGAACCGCAACAGACATACTTCCATACCGGACTTTCAAGGCTTAACGGTTGTAAACAAACCAGACGGAACCATTCATCCAATTGTTCTATTTTGTCGTATTCTGGATTTTCATCTGGGTTATCACTACGTTCCCTTACACAAAGTAAATCCTTTGGTGTAGGTAGCCACAGTTCTTGAGATATAGATGTCTCCCGCAGCAAAAAAGGTCCCATGAATTCTAACTTTTCTGTAGTCTTATCTGTTTTGGTGACAGAACGTAAGGCTTGAAAAACTGCCGTTGGCATTGGTGGAAACATTCCCTTAGCCCATGCACCTTCTCCCGGCGAAAATGGTTTTGCCTCTCGGAATAATAAGACATCTAACGCTTCAATTGCATACCATTTTTTCATTTTCGGCTAATATTTAAATCTGATTTAACAATCCAGTTACTTTCTACTTGCCAACGGGACATCAAAAACGCCGTAAATTTTAACAGCATAGATATATCTTCTGGAGAATTACCTAAAGCATCATCTTGATTATTTTTATTTTTTTGTTTTATACAAAAAGCCCACTCTTCCCATTCATCCAACCAAATTAATAAAGCATTTTTGACATTTTCAGGAACTTCTTGATTACGACTATGCAAAACTACTTCAGCAACTTGTCGGAATAACTTATCATTTTCTGTAACATCAGCATGACGAGGTAATTCCTCCGCTAATCGATACAAAATTGGGCTGAAATCTACTTGTTTAAAATTTTGAATAGCTTGGATAAGCTGCCACCAACTTTCGAGTAAATGACCTTTCATTAAGGCTTCTAAAGTATTGCCAGAACCGTAAATTATTTGGAAGCACAAACCATCTTTATCAGATATTCTTTTATTTCCAATACTTCCACCCAACAGCTTTTTAGCCTTATCTTTTTCTGCTGACCATAACTTTTCTAGAACTGTTGGTAAAGGAACACTCTTGTGAGCAATGACTACCCCTAAACTCATCGTTGCTTCTTTACCCATAGTAAATAACGGACGAGATGGAATATCGGCTGGTTTCGGTGTTTTTTCATTCCATTGCCAATAACCACCCATACACCTAAATTCACCTTCAGGGTCTTGACTACCACACCAAGCAGCACGCAATGAGCGCAAAAATTTAGGCAAATCACCTAATGGTAATGCTACCATTACATCATCTCCACCACTATAAATTACCCGTCCACAACAACGCTGTTCAGCAATATAAGGAACTAAGCGGTTAGAAAAATCAAGCAATGCCCTATTGAGTCCAACGTGGGTAGCAGGCCCCATTCTTTTGCGTGTATTTTTTAATAATTCTTCCCATGCTTCTTCATCTCTGATATGATTTTTATCAACTAAATCTTTAATAATATAATCTTCGTATTTTTTGAGCTTACGTCCATTGACATAACCCCCCATCCCATCACCATCACCTAGTATCAACACCCACCAGTCAGCTGGGGTGCTATCACCAAAGTGTTTTTTTTGAACTGTATCAACGATACTCCTTAACCCAGAGGTTTCTGAAACTTCTAATCCCATATCATCTGCAAGCCATTTACTGGAAAACATTATACCGTTGTAACCTTTTTGATAATTGGTATCTCTTCTTAAAGACTCATCCGCTCGTTTGACCTGAAAAGGACGACGGGTAAGTTTTTTAAATTCTCGGTACTTACTTTCTTGATTTTGGAATTGCGGATGTTGTTGAAATTCCCGTTCTAAATCTTGCCAATATCTTTCAACTTCAGCAGGATTATGACTAGCAAAATGTGCTGCGGCGATAGAGCAAAGATTGGGGAAACGAATTAAATTCTCATAATCATCATCATCATTTAAAGGAATTCCTAAAGATTGTGCTACACCCCCATACTTCCAAGCCATACGTTTAGTTAATTCAATGGCGTTTAGTTTTTCAGAACCGTTGAATAAACCTGGATAAGCCAGTGCCATAACACGCCAAAATAAGCGTAGTGATTCCGAAGGTATACCGAAGCCGTTTTGAAATTTTTGATAATTAAAGCGCGGATATAAAGCACTATATTGACCTGAAAGTGTAGAACGTTCTCCAGGCGCAACGGGTATTTGCCAAGCCCGGGTATTTTTAATTGCTTGAATACCGTTACCAAGACGTGCTTGTAAACTTCCCCACCACGAACCTACATTAAATTTTCCGTATATAGGTTGTTCCGTCGGTGATGGTAAATCAATAATTGGTTGTGCTATCTGATTTTGTGAATTTATCCATGCTTGTAATTGATGATTTCCTTGTTCAATTTCTAGGGGTTGTTCAGGAGAACCTAACGCAACTGCAACAAAATAAGTTTCCCATGTGTTCTTAATTTGCACATTCCAAAGTTCATTCCACTCCCAATTACCTCCTTGATAAAAATCTTGGAGGGTTGTTTTAATATCTCGACTTTTCTTAATGTTGACAAGTTTATCTGGACTTATCCCCATTTCTAGCCAAGCTTGTTCTAATTCTGCTTCATTCTTACCTTGTACAAATTCGTCAGTAATTAAATTCCAAATTTGTGATAATTCCTGTTCATCCATAACTTGGATAAACTCTTTAGCAATTATTTTCCAAGTTCTTTGTAGCTCTTGCTGATTTTTTACTAAATCTCTCACTCTTTCTTTGACAGAACTTCTGACATCACTGCTGATTTTTAGCCAAGTGTCTTTTAGAGTATTTTCTAAATGTTTACCTAACGCCACCGCTTTTTCTTGATTAGGCACTACAATAGTAATTACATTGGGAAATCCTGCTGTACTTAAACTCTGCAAATGAGAACTTTCAAAATTTTTTACTGGATCAATTTTTATATGTTCACAAGGATTTTTGAATATTGCTTGAATTTCTGGTAATTCATGAAAATGCTCAATCATCAAGGCATCGATAATTTCTTGACTCCATAATGAAGGAGTAATGACTGTATCTGGTCCATATTTTTTAGCTGCTTCAAAACAAAGTAATGCACTAAAGTAATGTAGTAAAAATGACCCAGCCCAGAAATCAAGAAACTTCCGTGATGACTTAATAAACTCTTGGATAGGAGAAAAGGTGAATAGCAGTAAATAAGGAGATTTATTTCCAGAGTCTGACTCATTTTCATCAGAAAATATTGCTCCAGTTAATGCAGAAACTGTGCTTTGATAACCGTGCAATGGACAGTCAGGTAAAATCCGATGCGTAGGAATTAAAAGAGCATATCTTGCATCTTGAGCGGCTAACAGTTCTGGTAAGTATCGCCAAAACCACCAAAATACTTTCTCTACGTCTTCTTCTTGAGCAATTTTACTAATATCCAAGGACTTCTCAAATGCTGTAACTGTAATTTCTTGTCGTTCTCCACTAATGCTATGGCAAAAAATAATGTGCTTTTCATTACGTTCAGTGCCAACATCATTCAAGCTGACACGATCAGAGGAAATACTGATATGTACTGCTTGTTCAGCATTTTCGCTTTCCCACCATTTCTGTAAATCTGGCAAATATGGCTGTAAACAAGCTAAATTATCGTAAATATAATGAAAATCCACCATCAGCCAATTTATTTTTTCTATTGCTCGTAAGAAAGCATAAATCTTTCTGTGATACACATTCATACCCGTCAATTACCAGTGACCAAATGTAAGTTATATTATTGGCTGCCAAGTCATAACTTTTTTCATGCGAATGACAAATAAAAGTATAAATTTTGACATATATTTTCATTTAAGTTCTTAATCTCCAAGTTTACAGAGTGTGTGCAGAATTTCCGATCTTATTCGCTGACTAATTAAATTTTTCTCCCTCATGAGAATAAAAAGTACAACTAATTTTGAGATGCAGAGTCACAAAAGGACTCAAAGCCGCAACCAAAGGATGACTCACCGGATAACCCTCTGTAGTCAAAGCCTGAATAACCAAAGACATATCCACTCTATTTTGTAGAATTACCTCACCAGGGACCAAATCCAAATATTTAAACCGCTTCTCCTGCTCAACCGCGTCATTTTCCGTAATCACACCATCGTTACCAAAAAACGGCTACTTCACAAAATTATGGTATTCCTCCACAATATTGATATAAGCAGTAATCTCCTGTCTCATCACCGCATCCGAGATATAACGCAACAAAAAAATAGTCCGTTGTTCACTCGCACAAACCGTCGATGATTTACGAAAGTACGGATATGACCAATCAATTGGTCAAGAATGCCAAACCCAGGTAATTCATATCTTTCCTTGACCAACTCCTCTATTGCAACATTGATTAAATCAGCCGAGTGATCTTTCACTTCTGCTTGTTGGGTAACTAAAATAGCAATCAACTTTTGGGCGGTTTTATCCTATTGTTCAACCCCCAGGTAAGAACGGGTAGCCCGTTGGTAAGTATAACCTTGACTTTGTGACGGGATAGCTTTTACCCAGCTTTGTAATTTTAAACACCACCTTAAATGTTTAATTACCGCATTTGGTACACACTTAGGATAACGGTAAAACTAGTTGGTACTTGTACCAAAAAGGGCAGAAATGTTGAATGTCGTTACAAAACTTTACATAGTTAGATATAGTAGTCCTATCAAAGGTGAAAATGTCAACATCTCATAATATCTTCCATCCAATGAACATAACTGATTTGTTGACACATACAAGCTTGAAGGTAGC
>NZ_JANQDJ010000047.1:0-81238 GCF_029891685.1 Umezakia ovalisporum Ak1311
AATATTTTCAAGGTTCGGCGCTCCTTCGGACTGCGCTGCTTTGCGCTTGTCTCTCAGGCACTTATTTAATATAGCGAGTCTACATAACTTTGTCAACACTTTTTCCAAAAAAATTTTTCCTTTTTTTTCATGCCTCTGAAAGCCTTATGGGGTAATAATTTTAGGCTATAGTATTCCCGGAAATCAAAAAGAGACTATAATTTGTGAACAAATTTGGTGTTTTACCGCCAAGGGTGGTTTTAGATCCTTTACTGCGTGGCTGGTTGCTGGAAGATATCGGTCGGGGCGATCGCACTACAAATAGCCTACTATCTGAAAATGTCACTCCAGGAACAGCCAAATGGGTGGCTAAAGCACCAGGGATAGTTGCTGGCTTACCAGTTGCAGCCAGGGTGTTTCAGCTTCTCAATGAAAAAGTGAGTTTTGTACCTGTTGTGGCTGACGGTGCAAGATGTGAACCAGGACAAGTAATAGCCGAAATTCATGGTTCCCTAGATGCGCTGTTGATGGGTGAACGCCTGGCGCTTAACTTAGCTATGCGTTTGAGTGGAATTGCTACGCTCACTAATATATATGTAGAGCAAATTGCGGATTTACCTGCTCAGTTAGTGGACACGCGCAAGACTACACCAGGGCTGAGACTATTAGAAAAGTACGCTAGTGCTGTGGGTGGGGCGATGAATCATCGGATGGGTTTGGATGATGCAGTGATGATTAAGGATAATCACATTGCTGCGGCTGGAGGAATTGGCGAAGCCATCACCCACATTCGTTCCCAGATTCCTTACCCTCTGACAATTGAGGTGGAAACGGAAAGTTTAAACCAAGTTAAAGCGGCTTTAAATCATCAAGCCGACATGATTATGTTGGACAATATGCCTGTGGAAATGATGCGTCAGGCAGTGCTTTTGATTCGCCAGGAGGATAGTAGAGTGAAAATAGAGGCTTCTGGAAATGTGACTTTAGAAACTATTCGCGCTGTTGCAGAAACAGGTGTTGACTATATATCTAGTAGTGCGCCCATTACTCAGTCTAAGTGGTTGGATTTGAGTATGAGGATTAGGATTTAAAATTGATCCTCATCATCTCATTAGTACCCATTTTTTCTCACTTTGCGAAATAAACAACAGGAACTAGGCTGGACAGATTATCGTTTCACTAATTTCCTACATATTGAGAGATGGTGGGAGATTATTTTCGTTCTTCGGTACTTTTTATGGATAACCCAGTTCAAAATCATTGAAAGCCTTATTGTGTCGGCATTTCATTGAAAATATTGGGCATAATTGTTTATAACCCTTAACCCGTAAGGGTTTTGTTGTTATCAATCCTCGATTACCATAAAATCTACGCAAGAACTATTATTTTTAGTGTTTATACAATGATTAGTTTAAATTCTCCAGTGTTTTTAGGCTTCAATCAATCTTGTCAACTTGACACTGACCCACAAGAAAATACTGATGTTTATTTTTCTAATCATCCACAATGGAATCATGACTCTGGATGGAAGAATACTTTAAATAATCTGCGTCTTATTATCCAACCAGTTTTATTATTTTGGTGAATTTATCCATGGTTAACTATTTCCCCGAATTCAGATTTTTTACTGGGATTCAATCATTTAATTGCCACAATGAATAATTTATTACTATTAATCAGCTAAATAGGCAATTTTTTTTATAAAAATATATTTTTTCACACTTATCTTTAAGTATCAACTTCAGTACTACCAGTATGCAAGTTAACTGAAACTGAGCACAAATTCCCCTGTTCAAAGCTTAATTTTATCTATATTGCAGTTATTTCTGTTACCACTACGAAAATATAGTTAATTTTAATATAAACAATTTACCTGTAAGTGTCTGCGCTAAAATGGGGGCATTGGGGTAAAAATCTCTGCCAATAATTTGAAGAAATGACCAATTTTTACCCAATTCAGTAACAATGTCTCAAGAGAATAACGAATCAATTCAGATTCAGCAGATAGCTAGTCTTAGACCAAAACATTTTGCTGATTTAATTAGAGCAGCCCAATTAATTTTCGACCCTGGGGCGGGACTTACAGGTAGACGTATAAAAATTAATTGGCAGGATTTCGGCATTCCTCGTAATGTGGAAAAAAATCTCAAAGAACTTGGTCTGCAATATCAATATGCTTCCCCCCACGTTCCTAGTGATATTATTTGGAGTCAATTAACTCCTGAAACTAGAATTTGGTTTCTCGACAATAAAGATGAATTGTGGCGGTTTGAAGAAGCCTTCCCGGCACTAGATGAAGACTAGGGTTTGGCAGAATTTTCTATTGTTTGGTAGGTATACCAATGTTTGAAGGTGCGCTGAATTTGCAATGAACCGCAAAGGACGCGAAGGGCATAAAGAAAGAGGTCAATAGATATATTTGGCTTAACCTGATCAAGAATCCCCGAAGTCTGAGCAAAATCCCGGTCACAAAACAAAAATCCCCGCCCTATAAAAGGACGGGGAGTGTTAATTGCACTAAATTAGCTTAAACTCCGCAGTTCAACTCGCCAGCTTTCTGGCTAAAGCGGTGATTTTCGCGGTAGTCTACAGGACAATCGATAACAGCGGGTACATCTTGGGCGAGGGCTTCTTTCAGGACTGGGATTAAGTCAATAGTGGATTCAACTCTGTAGCCTTTTAAACCCATGCTTTCCGCTAGTTTGACGAAATCAGGATTACCAAAATGGACAAAGGATGAATTACCTTTGCCAAATTGATTTTCTTGCTTCCACTCAATTAACCCATAGCCACCATCATTAAAAATTAAGGTGACAAAAGGAGTACCGACACGTAAAGCTGTTTCTAATTCCTGGCAATTCATCATAAAGCCACCGTCACCAGTAGCTGCTACAACTTTGCGGTTAGGAAAAACCAGTTTTGCTGCTAAAGCACCGGGAATAGCAATACCCATGGCGGCAAAACCATTAGAAATCAAACAAGTATTAGGACTATGACTGTGATAATGTCTGGCAATCCACATTTTATGCGCGCCAACATCGGAAATGACAATATCATCTGGCCCCATTACTTGCCGTAAGTCGTAAATTAATTTTTGCGGCTTAATGGGAAAACAATCATCATTAGCATACTGTTCGTAATCAGCACGAATATTTCCCCGTAAGCTGATGGCATAAGGATTGGGTCTATTCTGTCTATCTGCCAATTTCAAAATTTCATTCAGAGAATCAGAAATATCTCCTATTACTTCAACACTGGGAATATAACTGCTATCAATT
Organism: Umezakia ovalisporum Ak1311; assembly: GCF_029891685.1. Taxonomy (NCBI): domain Bacteria; kingdom Bacillati; phylum Cyanobacteriota; class Cyanophyceae; order Nostocales; family Nodulariaceae; genus Umezakia; species Umezakia ovalisporum. The sequence goes on from NZ_JANQDJ010000047.1 coordinate 3,258, forward strand.
TCTGCGGGATTGGCTGCAATATGAATAATAGGAATATCGCCTTGAGGATTCCATTTCTTGGGAGAAAATTCAATCAAATCATAGCCAATAGCAATTACCAAATCTGTATGGTCAAAGCCACAGTTAATAAAATCTTTTTGTTGTAATCCCACTGACCACAAAGCTAAGGGATGAGTATAGGGGATTACACCTTTACCCATAAAAGTATTCGCCACAGGTATATTCATTTGCGTGGAAAATTGAGTCACCGCATCGCTAGCTTCAGCTCGAATTGCTCCATTACCCACCAATATAATCGGATTAACTGCTTGAGAAATTGCTGCGGCAGCAGCCCGAATAGAAGCAAAGGAAGCATAGGTTTTTTGGATGTTATCCTTTTGTAACGGCTTTCCTTCTACGGGCATAGCAGCAATATTTTCTGGCAAATCGATGTGGACTGCACCGGGTTTTTCAGTTTGCGATCGCTTGAATGCTTTCCGGACAACTTCTGGTGTAATACTGGGACGGACAATCTGTTTATTCCACTTAGTAACTGGGGCAAACATAGCCACCAAATCTAAATATTGATGGGATTCGATGTGCATTCTATCAGTTCCCACTTGACCAGTAATTGCCACCAAAGGCGCGCCGTCTAGGTTAGCATCTGCTACTCCGGTCATTAAGTTTGTTGCCCCAGGTCCTAAAGTAGAAAGACATACTCCAGCTTTTCCTGTTAAGCGCCCGTAGACATCCGCCATGAATGCTGCACCTTGTTCATGACGAGTAGTAATAAATTGAATAGAAGAATTTTTTAACGCTTCTAAAACGTGCAGGTTCTCTTCACCGGGAAGACCAAAAACATATTGCACGCCTTCATTTTCTAGACACTGCACCAACAATTCAGCTGTATTCATTTGATTTCTTCACTGGTTATCAATTAAGGCTAGGGACTAGGGAATTGACTGATGACTAATCACTTTAGCCACACAGTTTTCACATTGACGAACTCATGTATCCCTTGAATACTCAACTCTCTGCCGTATCCAGAACGCTTAATGCCTCCAAAGGGTAAGCGGGGGTCAGATTTAACCATGCTGTTGATAAATACTGCACCTGCTTCAATTTCGGCAATTAGGCGATCGCGTTCTTGGTGATTATTTGTCCAAGCACTTGCACCTAAACCAAAGGGTGTGGCATTAGCCAATTGAATAGCTGCATCAATATTTGGCACACGGAATAATAGTGCCACTGGTCCAAAAAATTCTTCCTGTGCAATCGCACTATCTGGGGGGATATCTGTAATAATCGTCGGTGGGTAAAAGTTGCCGGGACGATGTGATAAAGGACTTCCACCAATGAGGACTTTACCACCACTGTTAATAGCACTTTGCACTTGTTGGTCTAAATCTTGGAGAATATCAGGGGTAGCCAGTGGACCTAGATCAGTATCTGGTTCCATGGGATCGCCCACTTTCAGGGCCAAAAATTTCTCTGACAATAACTTTTCAAATTCAGTAGCGATGGACTCTGCAATGATAAACCGTTTTGCTGCTATGCAAGATTGCCCGTTATTCAACATCCGGGCTGTGGTAGCAGTGACCACTGCTGTTTCTAGATCACCGCTTTCTAACACAATAAACGGGTCACTACCTCCCAATTCCAAAACAGTTTTTTTAATTTGTTTTCCGGCCGCGGCTGCCAGGGATGCACCGGCGGGTTCGCTACCAGTTAAGGTAGCAGCTTTCACCCGGTCATCAGCCATAACATCGGCAACTTTGGCTGCACCAATTAATAGTGTTTGAAAAGCGCCTTGAGGAAAACCTGCCCGATGAATAATATCTGCAATAGCTAAAGCGCATTGTGGTACGTTAGAAGCATGTTTGAGCAAGCCGACATTTCCCGCCATTAGCGTAGGTGCGGCAAAACGAAACACTTGCCAAAATGGGAAGTTCCAAGGCATGACGGCGAGAATTACGCCCATAGGTTGATAGCGCACAAAACTGTGGCTAGCGTCGGTTTTAACAGTCACATCAGCCAGGAAACTAGGTGCGTATTCAGCGTAGTAGTTACAAACGAGAGCGCATTTTTCAACTTCTGCGATCGCCGCTTGATAGGGCTTACCCATTTCCAGAGTGATTAATTTAGCGAAATCGGCTTTTTCTTGCTCTAAAATTATCGCCGCTTTTTCTAGCCATTGCGATCTCTGATAAAAACTGGTTTGACGATAGTGTTGAAAAGTCTGACCAGCCAAATCTAGTTTAGAGGCAATTTCTGCATCTTTGAGAGGCTCAAAGATTTTAATCGTCTCCCCAGTAGCGGGATTAATGGTGGCGATAGCCATGACCTGACCTCCCGTTCAAAAATAGCTTGAGGTAGCTTCCTAGTGTTACACAGATCTAGTGAGGAAGCTATATCCAAATTTTAGACTTTTGCTCAAGGGTAATTTTTCAATAGTTAAATAGCCGTAATTATTTTTATATTTAAATATACCTGCCGTATAAATGTAATTTGTTAAATTAGACACAATATAAAATCGCACTTGATATCTTTGACCGCTGCGATTTCATTAAAATCAAACTTTACCTTTAACCCCTCTCCTTGGGGAGGAGAGGAGAAAATTAGAGAAAATTAAACAAAACTAAATTAGTTTGACAGCACGCAAACCAAACAACAGACCTACGGCTATGCCCATAAACAAAGTCAAAAAGCCAATATAAGCTATTACTCCCAACATTGATTTTTCTCCACAATAGTTAACTAATCTATTGAATCACGGGGAATAGGAAATGGGGAATGGGTGATGCAGAGTAGAAAAATGCTGCCTCATCTCGCCTATCTCCACACATTGCGATAGAATACAGCCCACGGCGCTTATTTGGGTTTGGGTAATGACTTCCGTAATTCATGTAAATCTACCGCAGCAGTCCTACGAGATTGCTATTGCACCTTCAAGCTTAGACCAGCTGGGTCAACAAATGGCTAATCTGAGCCTGGGCAAAAAAGTTTTAGTTGTTTCTAATCCAAGTATTTTTAAGTATTACGGCGAAAGAGCGATTAAATCTCTGACATCGGCTGGTTTTGAAGTAGCTACTCACAACCTACCACCTGGTGAACGCTACAAAACCCTCAACTCTATCCAAAAACTCTACGATATTGCTTTAAAAAACCGCTTAGAACGTTCTTCTACAATGGTAGCTTTGGGGGGGGGTGTAATTGGCGATATGACTGGCTTTGCTGCTGCTACTTGGTTGCGAGGTATTAACATCGTGCAAGTACCTACCACTCTGTTAGCAATGGTAGACTCGGCAATTGGTGGCAAAACTGGTGTGAATCATCCCCACGGCAAAAATTTGATTGGGGCTTTTCATCAACCGCGTTTAGTGTTGATTAGCCCAGAGGTTCTGAAAACTCTACCGATGCGTGAATTTAGGGCAGGAATGGCAGAGGTAATTAAATACGGTGTGATTTGGGATGCCGAATTATTCGCCCAGATGGAGGCGAGTAAACACCTGAATCAACTCCGCTATATCAAGCCAGAATTTATAGAATACATAATAACACGTTCTTGTCAAGCAAAAGCAGATGTTGTTGCCAAGGATGAAAAGGAAGGAGGACTAAGGGCAATTCTCAACTATGGACATACTATTGGTCATGCAGTGGAAAGCTTGACAGGTTATCGTTTACTCAAACACGGGGAAGCTGTGGCCATTGGCATGGTGGCAGCGGGTCAGATTGCCGTCGAGCTAGGAATGTGGCAAAAGGAAGATACAGAACGGCAAAATGCCCTAATTCAAAAAGCTGGTTTACCAACTCAGCTACCAGAAGGTCTAGATATTGAAGCGATTATTAATGCACTACAACTGGATAAAAAAGTCAAAGACGGTAAAGTTAGGTTTGTTTTGCCCACAGAGATGGGTGTGGTAACAGTGACAGATGAAGTATTATCTGAAACTATCCAACAAGTTTTACAGAGGATGTAAATAGTCAAATATGGTCAGATATATCCATTGAGGATAATTGACACTTCCCCGGGACAGAAGCGCGGGTATTCTTAGCTCAAACGTTAATAAATGTGCATTTTTTCTTGAATACTCCGATTATGGGTAACTTATTACTTTAGCGATATTACCCTGCAAGCCGCCTGTATGTACTAAAAGCAAGCGATGGCCCTGGGGAAAAACTTTTTGCTGTACCAAATCCATTACCCCATAAAACATTTTTGCAGTATATACGTAATCGAGGGAAACCTTGTGTTGTTTTTGAAATTGGCGACTAAAAATGAGCAGATCATCATTCACCTTTGCATAACCACCAAAGTGATAATCACACATCAATTCCCAAGGTGCTTGAGAGTAATTGGGTACAGGTAGCCCAGAGTGCAGATAATTGTTCAATAAGCTCTCAATTTCCTGGGTGAGAAATTTCCCATTTTTTAATACAGGAAAACCAATCACTCGTTGCCTTGGATTAAGGGAAAGTACAATACCAGCTAGTGTAGTACCTGTACCACAAGCCAAGCAAACCGTATCAAATGCCTCTCCAGATCCAAGTATTTCTGTACAACCGCGCACACCGTTCAAGTTACTACCACCTTCAGGAATAATGAACACGTCACCGAAACGTTGTTTTAAGTCTTCTTGCAATTCTCTTGTGTGTTTTTGTCGGTAAGTCTCGCGATGGAGATACACAAGCTCCATACCTTGCTGTACAGCAAAACTCAGTGTCGGGTTAAGTGGTAATCTTTCTTCACCACGAATTACTCCAATAGTGCGGAAGCCGAACAAATTACCAGCAGCTGCTGTAGCAAAGATGTGATTAGAATAAGCGCCCCCAAAGGTCAGCAAAGTTGTCAGATGTTGTTCCTTGGCTTCTAGAAGGTTGTATTTCAACTTGAACCATTTGTTACCGTTAACCAATGGGTGCATACAATCAAGGCGCAACACAAAAAATTCTACACCAGCGTGGCGGGTAATTTCGCTGTCTATTTGCTGAATCAAAGGAGGAAGAAAGGGTGAATACATAAACAAAACTCATACGGAGACACAGAGGTGCAAAGGGAAAAGATTTTTAATTCCAGCCTTGCTTGATTCTCGGCTAAGAAATAGGCTGAGAGTATACAGTAATCGTCACTGATGATGAACTACAGATTTATCTGTGGTTGATTATCTTGTGACGTACTACACTCAGAGGGAAACTGCTATAGGATATTTGCCAAATAATTTCGACAGTCTATGGCTAAAGTTTTTGACTGTATTACTGAGGAACTACAAAACTTTATTGCTAGCCAACATATTTTCTTCGTTGGTTCTGCACCTCTAAGTGCTACAGGTCATATTAACCTGTCTCCCAAGGGGTTGGAAAGTTTTCGTATCCTCTCTCCTTATCAAGTAGCTTACCTGGATCTTACAGGCAGTGGCAATGAAACCTCAGCTCACTTGCAGGAAAATGGGCGAATCACTTTCATGTTTTGCGCCTTCGAGGAACCTCCCTGTATTCTGCGCCTTTACGGTCAAGGATACACAATTTTGCCAAATTCCCCACATTGGAACACTTTGTACCCGCTGTTTCCCCAGATCCAAGGAATTCGTCAAATTGTTGTAGCTGATATTGAGCGGGTGCAAACTTCCTGTGGTTTTGGTGTACCACTTTATGAATATCAAGGTCAGAGGCAGAATTTAATTAACTGGGCAAGTAAAAAAGGTGAACAGGGAATCCAAGAATATCAACAGCAAAAAAATATCATCAGTATTGATGGTTTATCCACTCCACTGAGTAAATTTTCATAAAAACTAGAAGTTTTTTCAGACAATAAACATCTACAATTAATTGGGATAAATTCATGAGCAATTCAATTAAGCTACCCCAAAAATTAATGCTGTTGGGTTCAGGAGAACTCGGCAAAGAATTTGCGATTTCTGCTCAACGTCTTGGTAATCATGTAATTGCCGTTGATCGCTATGCCAATGCTCCAGCTATGCAGGTTGCTGACTGTTATGAAGTGATTTCTATGCTGAGTGCTGAGGAATTAGAAGCTGTTGTGAAAAAGCATGAACCTAACTTTATTATACCAGAAATTGAAGCGATTAGAACTGAAAAGCTGCTTGAATTTGAACACCGTGGGATTATAGTTATCCCCACTGCTGCTGCAACTAACTATACAATGAATCGCGATAGAATTAGAGAATTAGCACATAAAGAACTAGGTATTAGAACTGCTAAATATGACTATGCCTCTACTTTAGAAGAATTGACTGCTGTTTCTCAAGAAATTGGCTTTCCCAGTGTTGTTAAACCTGTAATGTCATCTTCTGGCAAAGGTCAATCTGTAGTAGGAAATCACGATGAAGTTGAGCAAGCTTGGAATTGTGCGATCGCTAATTCTAGAGGTGATAGTCGAAGAGTAATAGTTGAGGAATTTATCAACTTTGACATTGAAATAACTTTGCTGACAATTAAACAGTGGAATGCACCGACAATTTTCTGTTCTCCTATTGGTCATCGTCAAGAAAGAGGCGATTATCAAGAATCATGGCAACCAGCAGGTATTTCTGAACAACAAATATTAGCAGCTCAAGTAATAGCGAAAAAAGTAACCGATGTTTTGGGGGGAGCCGGCATATTTGGTGTGGAATTTTTCATTACGAAGGATGAAGTCATTTTTTCAGAACTTTCTCCCCGCCCCCATGATACGGGTATGGTAACGTTAATTTCACAAAATTTGAATGAATTTGAGTTACATTTACGGGCTATCTTAGGCTTACCAATTCCTCATATAGAACAGTTAGGTGCTTCAGCTAGTGCGGTGATTTTAGCTAACCAACATTCTGATGCCGTAGCTTTTACAGGTGTGGCTGAGGCTTTGTCTGTTCCTCATGTCGATATTAAGCTCTTTGGTAAACCTACCGCTCATCCTTATCGACGTATGGGAGTGGCTTTAGCTAAGGGTGATAATATTTTGGACGCCCGGGAAAAGGCTAAAAGAGCTGCTAATCAGGTGCAAATGATTTAATTTTGAACGCAAAAAACCAGATAAAATCGCTAAGCAGCGCGGAGAATTCTGTGGTATCTTTGACCAATTATTCCAAATAGATTAGTCAAGGTGATTGTGGAACTTTAATCCGATGAATTAATTGCTTTGATGCTGTAAAAATCCAAGCACAATCAAAAATCTAGTTGACATTCTATGCTGAAAGATAAATTGCTCCTACCATTAACTGCAATTATTGCATTTAGTCTCATGTCTTGTGCATCTCTAAGTAGCTCGAATACATCTACAAGTGTGCCCAAACAAGACAATAGTAATAGTGTCGGTTTTCCAGAATCATCTGTTGCTGATCAAAATCAGCCTAGTTCAGAATTTATCCTCAATGAAGTGATTAGCCGTCAGAAAAATTTGCAGGTTTGCAATTTTGAGTTTAATCCAGAAGCTGCAAAAAAATTATCACAAGTCTATCCTGGAGGTATTAATAAGTATCTAGTACAGTTACTTTGTTTTATGGCTGCTTATCAAGGTGCATTTACTTTCTTAGAAGTAGATACATCTGAGCAGGAACTAAAAATTAAGTCTCTGAAACTAGAAATGGCGGGTTTACCGGCATATGAGCCTAAAACTAAGATTCTCTCTAATACTTATAAATTAGTTGGTGCAGGAACTTGTATCCAGGAAACTCAACACTATTGGAGTGGTGATCAGCTCAGGTTGGTTAGTTCTCAACTTATCAGTCAAGTTCCCAATGCTTGTCAGGAGTTGGGGGCGCTGACCCCTTCACCAAATCAGGTGATTACTAACAAAAATGTTGGGGTTGCGAAACTGGGTATGACTTTAGGGGAACTTAAGCAAGTTTTAGGTGAGGATACAAAATTTGAACCGATTTCTCTGGGGGTTGATGTGGGGGAAGGAATTCAGGTAAGTCAAGATGGTAATGTGCAATATTTCCTGGGTTTTGCCGATCAAAATAACTTGGAAACAGGAAATAAACAACCCATCACAAATAACTCTCAAATTACTATGATAACGGTTGAAAACGCAGATTACAGAACTAAAGATGGGGTAGGGCCGGGTACTCCCCTGAAAGCAGCTGTTGCAGCCTACGGAGAGGCAAAGTTATTCTACAATTTGAATAATGAAGCACGAGAATATATTAAATTTGAGCGGGGACTAGGTGAAGATCCTCAGGTGTTAATCAGGTCAAATCAGTGGACAATTACACAATATGCTGGTGTTTATCTTGATACTAAAGCTGAATTCAACCAAACCCAAAAGTACCATGAGCATGCAGGTATTGGTTCAATAACCATCAAACAGTAGGATTTCAGATATTGCGGAATTTGCATATCAATATATTTAGATTCAGCAACGCCAAAATTTAAAATCCTAAATCTACGGCTATGCGGTGAGCGCAAGCAAAACCAGAAAATGCTACCGCGTTTAACCCCTGACCTGGAAAAGTACTGTCTCCTACACAATAAAGTCCAGGAATAGCAGTGCGATTAAATGGCATACCCAACAATCCCCGTAACTTGCGCCGAGGAATTGGCCCATAAGTACCATCTTCACGACCTAAAAAGCGTTGATGGGTGCGGGGTGTTCCTACTTCCAGATAATCTAACCCAGCATCTAAACCTGGGAATATCTTCTCTAGTCGGTCTATAATTTGCCAAGCTGCTGCTTCTTTCTTAGCTTCATACTTACTTGGAGACAATCCTTGCCAATCATCAATCCACTGAGGTGTAAAGGCATGAATGATATGATATCCTGTTGGCGCTAAATCTGGGTCAAGTAATGTGGGAATTGAAACAAAAAGTGTCCCACCAGGTACAGTCATGTGTTGCCAGTCTTCCAGAATTATATGATGGCAGTGTGTCCCATGAGGTACTACTGCTGCTTTGACCCCCATGTGCAAACTCAAGAAGCTTGGGGACTTTTCATAGCTTTGTTGCCATTTTATCTCATTAATTGGTATTTTATCTCCAGGTAGTAATTTGGTAAAAGTGTCCCAACGTGTAGCATTAGAAACTATCCGTTGAGCACGATAAACTTTTCCATTAGCTAATTGCACACCAACGGCTTTTCCTTGTTCTGTGATAATTTTGGTCACCCTGGCTTGGTACTCAATTTTACCTTTGGCAGTTTCTAAACCTTCTACCAATTTTTGGGCAATTTTTCCTACCCCCCCTTTGGGATAGTTAACTCCGCCATAGTGCCTATCAGAAAAGACCATCCCAGCATTAATCATGGGGGTCATATCGGCACTTACCACTGACCAGCAATAACATTCCATATCAATAAATTTCAGTAATTCGGGGTCTTTGATATGGCGTTTTGCTACATCTCCAACATTTTGAAAAAAGTGTTTGACTAAACCAAGACAGGCTAAAGGATGCTGCAAAAATGTCCGCAGCAAGTAGCGAGGTTCTTCTAGAGACAGCAAATTCATACTGTTTAGGCAATTAAACACCTTCCAGCACTCGTCATAAAAACGACGAATACCTGTTTCTTCCTGGGGAAAATAAGCAATGAGATTCTGCAAAAACTTTTCATAAACTCGTTCAACTTTTAGGTCTAATTCGTTGGGTAAGTGATAGTGAATCTGTACAGGGTCAGTTATTGTTTCTTGGCTGACGTTCACAGTATCTAAAGCACGGGTGAGTAAGTTGGTAGTACCTTTTTCGCCAAATCCAAAGATCATTGATGCTCCAACATCAAATCGATAGCCTTGGCGTTCAAAATAGCCAGAACTACCCCCTGGAATTAAATAACGTTCCAGTACCAGCACTTGAGCACCTTTTGCCGCTAACTGTGTTGCTGTCACCAAACCGCCAATTCCAGAGCCAATCACGATTACGTCAAATACAGGATGAAGAGATGAAGACATAGGGACAGATGCTCAATAAATTTAACCAACAAATTAGTATTTTATATAACTTTATATTCAGAAAAATTTACAGAATTTATTTTTTATGTTCCTATGGTTGGTATTTACCAGCCAAGACAACTGTTACAACTTAGTTTCAGGTTTTGATTTGATAATTTTTCCATAAAAAGAGGGACAAGCCTGCTACCGCTGGCTAATCCCGTCTGCCGATCCTTAAAGAGAGGAGAACACTAAAAACAATATAGCTTTGATTGAGAATAGATGTCAACTATTAATGAAAAATATTTTCAATAATTTCAATTACTAGCTTTTTAGCTGTCAGCAGTACATGCCAAAAAGAAAGAGTATGATGAGAAAAATACCCAAATCTCCAATAAAAGAGCAACAAGGCCGCGGTTGCCCAGCTTTTGTTCGGGATGAAAGCTAGGTCTACTCTTGAGGATGCTTTGATGTTAAAATGCTTTGGAGCAGTTAGGGTAATCAACCTGGTCTTTAAACCCGATGTTGGCTAAAGGCTCTAAGTAGTACCTAATAACTGAATTTTCTTGGTTCTACAAGTTGTTCTAGTAGTGCCCTTGCACAACCTGAAAGTAGGCAAAAGATTCACAGGAGCTACACAATCAGCAATTAAGTTCCCGTCAATTTTGGAGAAATCCAACTACCGAGGGGGAGCCGAAAAGTTAACCCTTGGGGAGAGAACCACCTCTGGATTGAGTAACGCAAGGCATTTAACCTAAGTGGACTCCTTGAACCAAGAATCTCCGTGTCTTAGACCGGAGATTGTCAAGATGTTTCAGTTCTAGAATAAAAGCGCCTATTTCCGGCTATGACGCTACAACTGCGTGTTTATGTTCCACCCCATCCCTTAATCAAGCATTGGCTGGCAGTTGCCCGTGATGTTGCCACGCCTTCAGTATTATTTCGTACTGCTATAACCGAGTTGGGAAGATGGCTGACCTACGAAGCGGCGAGAGAGTGGTTACCCACTCTGGAAACAAAAGTGCAGAGTCCCTTAGATTATTGTTCAGCCACTCTGATTGACCCACAAGTACCTGTGGCGGTTGTACCGATTCTCAGAGCAGGCCTGGGACTACTGGAAGGAGCGCAATCTTTGTTGCCCTTGGCTTCAATTTACCATTTGGGCTTAGTTCGTAATGAAGAAACTCTGGAACCAACCTGTTATTTGAATAAATTACCGGAAAAATTTGACCCGCAAACGAGAGTTTTAATCACCGATCCGATGTTAGCAACCGGTGGGTCAATTATGTTGGCAATGAAAGAATTAACACAACGGGGTATTGACCCGGCTTTGACACGAATCGTTTCTGTAGTGGCAGCACCTCCAGCTTTACAAAAACTGAGTGCTGCATATCCTGGTTTAAATGTTTACACCGCCACTATTGATGAAATAGTCAATGACAAGGGATATATCGTACCAGGATTGGGAGATGCAGGCGATCGCATCTTTGGGACATAAGCTAGTATGCAGCTAGGGAAGGAAAATAGCTGAACCATATGTAAAAGTTGCAAAGTTTCTTGAAGGCGGTAATGTTATGAGTCAACGTGATGGTTTTGCCAGTGGTTTTTTGGCAGGGACGATTTTTGGTAGTATACTTGGTGGTGTACTTGGCGCTGCCATTGTTTCTCGGCGCAACGAAGAATTGACAGCGGAAGAGACCGAACTGCCCAATGGGCAACCGGGGACTAAAAAAGTATCTCCCAAACGCCGACAGATGTTCGCCCTAGACAACGAAACTATGGAAATGGAAACAGCCAGGAGATCCCTCGAAGATAAAATTGCCCAACTTAATGCCGCAATTGATCAAGTGAGACAGCAGTTGGGAAATGTCAATGGCAATTCAACTCAATCAGTGAATGACAGATCTCTCACTCAAGATTCTTAAGGGTGGTTGATATTTAGCTAAGGTGCTAGTGGTGGTTAATGTGGCAAACCGCACGCTTGATGACATCGACTGAATTAAAATCAATAATAAGACCATTTTTGACACTTAGCAGGAAACCAACTTATCCATGAATTTACTGTTTACAACTTTGTCAACTTTTGTCAATTTCTATAGCTACCTGCTCATTATTCGAGTTTTATTAACCTGGTTCCCCACAATCAACTGGTACAATCAGCCATTTGTGGCATTGGGTCAAATAACTGATCCTTATCTCAATCTTTTCCGCTCAATTATTCCCCCATTGGGTGGTATGGATTTCTCCCCTATTTTAGCCTTCATGGCACTAAATCTAGTTGGTGGCTTACTCAGAAGCCTCACGGTTCTGTCATTTGCACAGGCGTTTTAGTTATCACAGTACCTAAAATCAAATTAAATAAAGAGTTTTGTAGAGACGTTTGGAATAAAATCGTCTCTACGTTGCTTTATAGGTAGGTATTGGCGAATAGGGAATATGCTGATCAGTAGATAAAAAACACAACAGTAACACCCCCAAATTCTCATCCAACTACCCAAGATCCTTTAATTACAAATCACCGATTACCTGCGAACTTTGCCGCTGAATCCAACCGCTTTAAATTGCTTCAGCTTTAAAGGTTCTGGCTGATTTGCAGCGACAGAAATTCTTAATTCAAAATCACTAACACCCGGCGGAACTTCAGGAATAGAACCAAGACGGGTGCGGTTTTGCATCACTGGATTATTGTTGGCATCATAAATACGTCCAAAGATATCTGCATCATAGACCATTTTGTAGGTGCTATTTTCTGCCTTACCAATGACAATAAAGCAATTAGCTGCCGCACTACCACCACTAATCACAGATCCCTGTGCCAGTTCAGGTGGACAATCTCGATAAGAAATATCAAATAGTTTAATTTGTGTCAGTGCTACGGCCTTTGGAGTATATACCCATGAGAAAACTGTAATCAAGCAGGATACAAAAACCACAGTAATTAGTTTTGCATACTGAGTAACGGTTTTGAAATATTTTTCCCTCACTAAAATCGGCAAATTGAATAAAAATGCTATCCTGGGATTATTTTCCATATCTAAACACCGTGATTAGACGACTTAACTCAACTTTATACCCAGGAAACCACTCTCAGTATCTCAAAATTCAAGAATGCTATTTACGACAACAGAGAGACATCAATTGGTACTGGTTCCTGAGCACTGTTTTTAACCTCAGCTTACCTGAATTTCATCACTGGGAGGTTGGAGACTTTAATTAAACTATTGTAATAATTAGGGAAACCACCCCTCAGTTGCTATCAACTTATGACTCCAGATGAGATTGAAACAGCCTTGCAAGCAGCCTTTAATATTTGTCATGCAGCTAGCTGTCCTCTCACTGATATGCAGAAGCAGATATTACTGCGAGTGATCAAGCAAATTCAGGGAGATTCTAACTCGAAAATATCAGATGTAGCTAACCCCTTAGACGAGCTTTCCTCGGATGAACTGGCAATTTTTTTACAGTTTGTCAAGATTAAAGGGGAACAAAACCGCACTTGGAAGGTTGAATTGCTCAATGATTGGCTGCATGAAAACGATTCTGGAAATGTACAATTTATTCGCCAACACTACGGTTTGCCTTGGTTGAATCGTGTGGAACCATATCATTTTAATAAGTATTCTCACATTGACGATGCACTCAAACTGAGGGTGGGCGATCGCATTGAAATTTGCAATGGACTATGGGAATGGGTCCAAGACGATGGACCCTGCAAGCGTGAATGGTTTCCCTGCATCGTACTCCAAATTGATGAAATTGATGATTGCCACAGTTTACCCAGTAATTGTCTTGTTCGCCTCTACAATGGCTCTGAGTACGAAATTCAAGGTATCTACCAATGGAATCGTTATAATTGGCGGTGGCCGCAGAAATAAAAACAGCAACAGGTAAAAATTTTGGCGAAATCACCTTTATTGTTACAGTCCCAGGTAATTTTTCAATGCTTGGCGCATCACATCTACAGGTAAAGTTTCTCTTTGTAACCAAATTTTTAAAGCTGCTACTCCTTGTTGAACTAACATTTCTAAACCATTAATGGCTATTGCCCCTTGTTTTTCCGCTTCCTGGAGAAATTGGGTAGGGTTAGGAATATATATTAAATCGTAAGCGATGGCATCTGGAGATAATTTCTGCATATCTGCTGCACTTATGGGTGACTCATTCACCAGAGGATACATACCCACAGGCGTTGTGTTTACTAACAAGTTGGCTTGGGGAATAAGTTTTGCTACATAATCCCATGTATTAACTTGTAATTTCTCAGCCATGGGTGAACTTCCCCAACTATTACGAAATTCTATCAACTTCTGCATATTGCGCCCCACAACATGAATTTGGGCAAACCCTAGCTGCTGACAACCTGCCACAACTGCCCTAGCAGCGCCACCACTACCTAAAATTACCGCTACCTTGTCACTCCAATCTTGCTGATATGTTGTTTGCAAGGGAGCAATAAAACCTTCTATATCAGTATTTGTACCTAACCACCGTTGATTTTCGCAACTAACTGTATTCACTGCGCCTATGGCTTGGGCTATGGGAGTAATTTTTGATAACAAGGGTATGATTGCCTGTTTGTGGGGAATAGTCACACTCAAACCCACAACATTTACGGCAGTGAATCCCGCCATCGCTACCTCTAAATTCTCTGGTTTGATGGGAAAAGGCAAATAAACATAATTTAATCCTAATTCGGCGATCGCTGCGTTATGCATCACAGGTGACAAAGAATGTTCTACTGGATGCCCAATTACGCCCAAAAGTTGAGTCTTACCCGTAATAAATAATTTAGTCATTGGTTATTAGGATTAGTTCTGGGACTGGTGGGGGATACAATTACAATTATTGAAAGTCATTTAAGTTTTCTTTATATCATGCAAGTAACCACAACTTCCTCCACATCTCCAATTCCTGGTCAATATTGGCAGTGGCGAGGTCACAATATCCATTACGTGCGTGCCGGAGAAAAACAAGCGCAACGTCCACCCCTGCTGTTAGTGCATGGTTTTGGCGCATCCACAGACCACTGGCGCAAGAATATCACAGGTCTGTACCCAGATTTTGAAGTGTTTGCCATCGACCTTTTAGGATTTGGCCGTTCAGCAAAGCCGAAGTTGCAATATGGTGGTGATTTGTGGCGTGATCAACTTTCTGACTTTATCAGTGAAGTTATTGGTCAAAAAGCCATCTTAGCAGGTAACTCCCTCGGTGGATATGCTTCTTTGTGTGTAGCTGCACAATATCCTGATGCTGCGGCTGGCTTAGTCTTAGTCAATAGTGCCGGACCATTTAGCCAAAACCAACCCACCTCTGAACCAGAAGCCTTACAAACCCAAATTCAACCCCCGAAACCTCCCTCTGGTTTACAAAGACTTTTAGGTGATTCTGTTAAGTGGATTTTTCAACAACCTTTGAGCCAGTTTCTTCTATTTCAATATGTACGACAACGCTGGGTAATCCGCCAAACCCTAGAAAAAGTTTATTTGAATAAAAGTGCAATTACAGACCAATTAATAGATGAAATTGCTCGTCCTGCTTACGATACTGGTGCTTTAGATGTATTTATTTCCGTATTTACCACTCCCCAAGGAGAAAAAGTTGATGTGTTGCTAAAACAATTAACTTGTTCTCTGTTGCTATTGTGGGGAGAAGCTGATCCTTGGATGAATGCAAGAGAACGTTCTCAAAAATTCCGTCAATACTATCCTGATCTCACAGAGCATTTTCTCACTGCGGGTCATTGTCCCCATGACGAAGTACCAGAACAGGTGAACCCGCTTTTACGTGATTGGGTATTGTCCATTGCTAAATAAAAAAAAATATTACAAAACCGAAAAACCTGGTGGGGGGTTGACCAGGTTTTTATAGGTTCACAGTTTTGGAATTATTAAACTTGTTAATGATGGTAAGGTTCAACAAATAGGGTTTACAGAACAGTTAGCAACATCAGATATCCCACTTTTTCCAGTTAAGAATTTGGTTGAAACCGCAATGTTAGGTTTTTTGACACTTATTATGAATATGCTGATTTTTGCCTGGGCGGATGACAGGGGACACATAGTCATTTACCCATTGGGTTTAGTTTGTTGTTTTGTGTCCTACTATTTAACTTATCACTCACTTCCTGATCCTCAAAACTTAATTTACTAAACTTGACCTTTTGTTTGACTTTGCAATAAAATCTAGAACATCATCCCTAAAGAACCAAGGATAAATTACTCAAAGTCCCGCTTTTTAAGGAAATTTAACACCAATCCGAGAGCAACTGGATTTTCACTGTATTTGCCGAATGGTTAAATAACAAATCTCGTGATTTTACGAAATTAAATCTTTCAGTTTTCAATGCTTCGGCTTTTTCGTAAGCGCGAACAGTTACTGGACGAGCCTGAATTGTTGCAAACCAGTGCTGCAAATGAGGAAAATCCTCTATTTTCTGGCTTTAGCTCTCATGGGGACAATCCATGGGTATGTATTATTCCTCTTATGTCACTTTCCGAGAATAAAGAATATAATTTAAAAGAAAAAACTCTACAAGGTAGAGCAATGGATGTAAAATTGCAAATCCTGAAAGATTTATGTCGAGATGCTCACCCGACAGAGGGAGTCATACAGGAAATGCCAGAGAATTCTAGTTCTTTTGTCATCACCAATCTTAAAGGACATCTCAAGAAAAATTTAGGGGACTTTTATGGATTAAGAACATGGGTAGAATATGGTTTTCGCCAGTGTAAACAGGAATTAGGTTGGACAGATTATCGGGTTACTCATTTCCAGCATATTGAGAGATGATGGGAAATTGTTTTTTGTGTTTACACAATGATTAGTTTAAACTCTCCAGGGTTTTTATCCTCCCTTCAATCTCATCAGTTTGGGCTTGATATACCAGAAATCAGTTCATTTGATTTCACTACACATCAACAATGGAATTATCAAAACGGATGGAAGAATACTCTCAATAATATGCGCTCTTAATTGTCCAACCACTTTTAATCTTTTGGTTGATTTATCCCTGGCTTGATGTTTTTCCCAATTCCAATCTGCTGCTTGGATTTAACTACATCATTAGTGCTATGAATGACTTCAAACCCTTTTATTCCTCTGCATAATTTACTATATTTACTGCTTGTTTATTTCGCAAAGTGATAAAAGAGGGTAAGTGTCATAAGAAAGCTTGTTTGATGACATTATCTTAGTGGAAGGTAATAGCAATGATGGGAGTATTTTGGTTTTCAGTTTTCGGTTTTCTTTGGCTTATTGGCTTAAGTTTATTAGCAGAAATTTGGTTTTCCGAAGAAGAAGAACAAATTTCATCAGATTAAATGACTGCTTGTAGCGCTGTTGAGCGATACAGTGGGAAAATGAAGATGCTCAGGAAGTAACTGTGGCGGGTAAACGCTTAATCATTGAAATGGGAATGGGAATAGATCAGCATGGACAGGAACCCATAGTAGCAGCTGCCAGACCTGTGCGTAATGCCATTGCGCCGAGGGTAGTGGCGAAGGCCATCGCTCACAACCCCTTACCTCGTGTTTGGGAAGTTGCTGGTTTAAGCGATCCCAATAAGATCTTTGTAGAAGTTCAGATAGCTGTTCCCTATCCAGAACAAGTTAAACAAGAGGAAGCACCAGCTGTACTACCGTTTGGGCATAAAACCTTAACCGTAGGATCTGGGGGGATGGTAGTTCACGGGCGAGGAATTGCGCCCACCTCAGTACCGAAGGAAATGGCGCCTTTCAACAACAAAAATGACGAAATGTTCATAGCTGTAGCCGCTGTGAAAGTTTTGATTGAAAGTTAACTGTATTGCGCTACTTCTCCATCTGCAACTGGTTTATTCAACTTCATCTTTCTGTTCTTGTGGCAACAGCCGATCCAGCTTACACTCAATAGCCATGAGTTTCTTCAAAATAGTCGGGCGATCGCCATCTAAAGAAACTAGTAAGTTAGCGATTAATTCTTGAATGTTGGTTAATCTTGACACAGCATTTTGGAGTTGCACCATTCCTTCCCGGAGTTCTTGTCGTTCCTGACGAGCATCAGCTACTTCATCTAACATAGCCTGGGCTGTTTTAGCATTAATCTCCATTAACTGTTTAATTTCCTTATCATTCATGGCGATTTTACTTTGACATTAGTATTATTACTTATCATATAATTATTTAATTTCTTTATCATTTATGGTTATTGTACCTTGATATTAGTAATATTACTTATTATTACAGCAAGTTTCACCACTAATTCAGGCCAGCCAGCAGCTATATATGTACAAAAAATGCAAAGGTACACACAGCCAAGAATCCTCCGTGTACCCCGGGTTTAGTTAAAAATATGCTCTTGCTACATCCTCTCCAACACCGGAATCCCCAACAAAGATAATCCCAACTTCAGAGTTCTAGCAGTCAAGTCACACAAAACTAAACGGGATGTTCTCAGTGGTTCCTCGGTTTCCAGCACCCGTACCCCTTGGTTACGATCATAAAACTGATTAAACTTTTTACTCAACTCATACAAATATTCACCTAATCGATTAGGTAGTAATTCCTGCTCTACACTACTAATAACCTCATCTAATAGCAACAAATACTTAGCCAACGCTGATTCTGTTTCATGCTGCAACAGAACCTGAACATTCTCTCCCAACTCACTAAAATTAATTCCAGCCTTACGGCTAATCCCCTGAATCCTTGCATAGGCGTATAACATATAGGGTGCAGTATTACCCCTGAGATCCAGCATCTTATCGTAGCTGAAAATATAATCACTGGTGCGGTTTTGGCTTAAATCAGCATATTTAACAGCACTGATACCAACTACCTGAGCAACTTTACTAATAAATGCTTCAGTTTCTTCACGTTCTTCTTCTTGTAATCTACGTTCTAGATCAGCACGGGCGCGAATCACTGCTTCATCTAATAAATCTCGTAACTTGACAGTATCACCAGAACGAGTTTTAAATTTTTTACCATCTTCCCCCAATACCAAACCAAAGGGAACATGAACAAGTTCTACATCATCAGGAACCCATCCAGCCTTGCGTGCGACTTGGAAGAATTGGGCAAAGTGGTTAGTTTGTCCAGCATCAGTCACGTAAATGATGCGTTTAGCTTCATCTTTTTGAATGCGGTAACACAAAGCTGCTAAATCTGTTGTGGCGTAGTTGTAACCACCGTCGGATTTTTGCACAATCAAAGGCAAAGGTTCGCCTTCTCTGTTGGCAAAACCTTCCAAAAAAACAACCTTAGCTCCCTGATTTTCCAGCAATAAGCCGGATTTTGCTAAATCTTCCACCACTGCGGCAAGTAGAGGATTATAGAAAGATTCTCCGCGTTCAGTTACTTGCACATCTAGCAAGTCATAAATTACTTGAAACTCTCGCCGTGACTGTTCGCATAACAGTTTCCAAGCATGAAGTGTATCTTCTGCACCTGCTTGTAATCTAACAACCTCCTGTCGCGCTGTTTCTTGAAAAGCTTGATCTTCATCAAAACGCTGTTTAGCTTGACGATAAAAGCTAACTAAATCTTTAATATCTAAAGCATTAGCAGTGGTGAGGGCTTCTGGGTAAACCTCCCGCAGGTAAGCAATCAACATCCCAAACTGCGTACCCCAATCACCCACATGATTCAACCGCAAGACATCATGTCCGCGAAATTCCAAAATCCGGGCGATGCAATCACCAATAATCGTAGAACGCAAGTGCCCCACGTGCATTTCCTTAGCAATGTTCGGACTAGAAAAATCCACAATTTCTCGTTTTGGCGTTTTTGCTTTAGGAATTCCTAGTCGAGAATCTGCTTGAATAGCATTGAGTTGTGCTTCTAGGTGTGTAATCTTGAGTTTAAAGTTGATAAAACCGGGTCCAGCGATCTCTGGTGTTTCGCAAAAGTCAGATACATCTAGTTTTTCAGCAATAGCAGAGGCGATGGCTCTTGGTTGCTGTCCCAACCTTTTACTCAGAGACAAAGCCACGTTCGCCTGATAATCACCAAATTTAGGATTACTAGCAGGTACCAAAATCGGATCTACTCCAGCATACTCCTGGCCAAAAGCAGCCACCAAAGCCTGCTCAAGTTTAAGTTTTAGTTGTTCTTGTGTAGCATTCATATATAAATTTTATTTGTTTGAGATTGCTATGCTCTGGCTGATAGTCAGATATTCCCAAGGGCTTGATTATTTTAACCTGAAAGTATAGTTACCCAATCCAACTGACTACCGTCATGATACATGACCATTCTGTCCAGCAAGCCCAGGAGGTTGTCATGCTATTAGCCAGCAGTAGAAAAATTACTGGCACCACAACAGTTAGTACAACACAGCAAAAAAATTGCGGACTGTAATATGTAAACAAATCTTGAAAATTAAAGTCTCAATTTCCTCATTCTCTCTGGGTCAGATAAATCTTAGTGTATGTGACGCATTTGTTTCTAAAACTTTGAAACTATGGTGAATATAGATTTATTCCTCTTTTACACTTTGCGAAATAAACAAGCAGTAAATATAGTAAATTATGCAGAGGAATAAAAGGGTTTGAAGTCATTCATAGCACTAATGATGTAGTTAAATCCAAGCAGCAGATTGGAATTGGGAAAAACATCAAGCCAGGGACAAATCAACCAAAAGATTAAAAGTGTTTTGACAATTAAGCGCGCATATTATTGAGAGTATTCTTCCATCCGTTTTGATGATTCCATTGTTGATGTGTAGTGAAATCAACTGAACTTATTTCTGGTATATCAAGCCCAAGCTGATGAGATTGAAGGGAGGATAAAAACCCTGGAGAGTTTAAACTAATCATTGTGTAAACACAAAAAACAATTTCCCATCATCTCTCAATTGCTGGAAATGAGTAACCCGATAATCTGTCCAACCTAATTCCTGTTTACACTGGCGAAAACCATATTCTACCCATGTTCTTAATCCATAAAAGTCCCCTAGATTTTTCTTGAACTGTCCTTTAAGATTGGTGATGACGAAAGAATTAGAATTCTCTGGCATTGTTTCTGGGTCTGTAGTTGATTCCCAGTAAGTTATATCTCTTCTTTTACCATAAATTATTTCCCTGATATATCTTGTCTTTGATTTTTGGTTACTAAATTTTATTGTGAATTTACACCACTTATTCGCCCTAACCCTCTCATTGGCTCCTACCCAGACTGCATGATTACTTTTAATTGCTACTACATAAGCTGACTTATATGCTAATAATTTTATTATAAATTGCCCACTCTCACCATATAAACTATCTGCCAATACTAACTCAATAGTAAAGCCAAACTCGATTAATTATGTAATTATTTGTGTCGCTAATTCTATCTTGGTCTTATATTTCTCTTCTGCTTTTAGCTTCCCTTGGGGTTTGAATACTTTGAACAATAACGGAAATGTTATGTTATCCTAAACTCCATAGGTATTGATTGACTCACACTATCCCTTATCTATTTTCCCTACACTTCCTAAATATTGTCTGACTACGTAATCAGTCTTTTTACCTTTTTTCCTATCTCCTGTTTCATCGATGACTACGGTAATTGCTTTTCCATTTAATGCTCTCTTGATTTTCTCTAATCTTCGGTTCCTTACTTTTTCTACTGGCCACTCTGACTTGGCGATAAAATGATGTAATGATTGGGCTGAGTTGATATTTACTACTTTTGCTATCTCCGTTAATGATTTTCTTTTGATTGTTGAAATTATTCCCAAATGTGAATATTTGAAGCATTCATAATTCCTTACTTCTTTGAATATTTCTCTGTACTCCTCACAATATTCATCTATGACTCCCTCTGTCGGGTGAGCATCTCGAAATAAATCTTTCAGGATTTGCAAATTTACATCCATTGCTCTACCTTGTAGAGTTTTTTCTTTTAAATATTATATTCTTTATTCTCGGAAAGTGACATAAGAGGGATAATATCGGCTATGGAATAAAAATTCTTTACGTCACTACCAGCAAATAGTTTGGTTTTACGACAACCTGTAATCTTAATTGGTAAATTTTCCGTATTTGGTGAAAATATTTTGGTTATAAATATGTGGATATGTTGTGTGCAGTTAACACTCTCACGGCTACAAGCGCGTGAGAGTGTCAATTTTCCATTATCCCAAATAGGGATTACCTATCTTACCAACAGACACGTTATGAGATAGTGGTAAGCGCCCAGGGTTTAAGCGCGGCTCTGCTGGATAGCCCACAGGTACTAAAACAGCGATTGCTAAATCAGGATCGTCTGCACCAATTACTTCTTTAACCTGTTCCTCAATCCAGCCATTCATAAAGCAGGTAGACAACCCTAAACTTTCCGCCGCTAATACTAAATGAGTAGCAGCAATCATGGCATCTTTAACGGCATATTCTCGGCGTTTGTCTCCCAGCGCTGCTTGAAATTGGGGAATGGCGCTTTTAAAGTAATTTACTGTGCCTTCGTTCCAGGCTCCAGTAGCCATGGCCTGTTCAAAAACTGGGGTTAAATCTTGTTCTCCAGCCCTGGGATCGGCAGCAAAAACAAAGGTGACTGGTGCTTGAATAATTTGCTTTTGATTCCAAGCTGCTGCTGCTAATGCTGCTTTTTGCGCCTCATCTTGGACTAGAACAATTTGCCAATCTTGGATATTAAAACTACTTGGCGCAGCCACAGTTAACTCTACCAGTTCCTTCAGTAATTCCGGGTCAAGAGGGTCCGTTTTAAAAGTTTTGATAGAACGACGTTGGATGATGGCTGTAGGTACATCTAAAGGTTGAATTTGGGTAATAGGATTCATGAGATTCTCCTGATAAGTACGATATTGAACTTGTCTTTTCAGCTTGATTCTAGTTCTAATTATTAAGTACTACCAAGGACTTAGGAGTTTTTATTCTACTCAATTCCTGATAGTTACCAACCCTAAGTTATCATTGTTGAATATGCTGCTCTAAAGTTTTGACTAGAGTAGTTTTCAGCACTGCACCCACCACTGTATCCACTTGTCTTCCCCCTTTAAATACCATCAGTGTGGGAATGCTCCGAATTCCGTAATGACTGGCAACAGTGGGGTTTTGGTCGGTGTTCAATTTTACCACTTTTACCTGTCCTAGGTATTCGCTAGCAACCTCATCTATAACTGGAGTTACCATCCGACAAGGCCCACACCAGGGTGCCCAAAAGTCCACTAACACTGGAATTTCACTTTCTAGCACTTCTTGCTTAAATGTGGCTTCTGTGACATTTGTTACGGATGACATAATAGCCTCCTCATCTAATTCTGTTATTCGATTTTATCGAATAAACAAAATATACGCTATTTCAAGAGATAATGCAATGATGAAATTCTTATATCACCCAGACCGAAAACATATTTCCTTACCAGGAGTGCTTTATGCTTTAGGCGACCCAGTGCGGCTAGAGATTGTGCGTTTACTGGCCACTCAGGGTGAGCAGTGTTGTGGTAAATTTAATTTTGCCATTGCCAAGTCAACTATGTCCAATCACTTTAAAATCTTACGGGAGTCGGGAGTTGTGTTAACTCATAAGGAAGGTACACAACATATCAATAGATTAAGACATGAAGATTTAGAGGCTCTGTTTCCAGGTTTGCTGGATGCAGTGTTACGCTCCGCACAACCATTGCGACTGTATACAAAAACATCAACCATTGATGATGAACAGTCCTTAGTTAGTTAGTGGGATTTTCTTGTGCTGTTTCTTGATTATCTTTGAGATTTTTGTTTTCTGCCATCAGGGGTATTTTCACTATAAAAGTCGCTCCTTGGTTTTTACCCAAACTTTCTGCTTTATTCTTCAGACAGATATATAGCAATAGTATTTTTTTATGAAAAGACTCCGTACAAGAGACATACAATCAAAGGTAGTGTTTCTAATGAACCACTTAAACATCGACTTTAAATGAGATAATATTGGAATTAAAGCACAAAAACGGACAACCCAGGTTTTTGCTTGTAAACAAATATCTTCAATAGGATTTTGTTATGGGTAATTAGGCGCAAAAGTGAAATTCCTCCGGGTCGCTGTTTCTACCAACGAAACGCATTATGTCGCCACTAACGATTTATCTCAAAGTTCCACGAATGTTGTACACTGGGTGTGTAAAATTTCTTGAAAAATCGGCTAGTTTCACTGAGATATTAAACAACTAACTAGCATTGAATCTTGTCAATGTCATAAAAATAGGCTTGAAAAAAATTATATTACTTCTGCAATGTTGGTTTGGATTAGATTAAAGAATTTAGCCTATCAAACCCTTCAAACTGTTTATTAAAACAAGCATAATTTTCTGTCTAATTATTTAATTGTTGCAAGGCAAACTCCCAAGTATTCCTATGTGCTTGGTTTAATTTAAATTCTCCCGTAGCAGAGTTTTATTGATTGTGATAGTTTTTTCAATTGCTTTAAGTTAAAATTAAAGCTTTACTTATAGCAATATTAAAAACTATCCGTTGCAATCAAAAACCCCCGTTTTTCAAACAAGCGAGGTTCTTAACTGTGGCTTGCCGAATAAAGCTGAAACATTTATGTATCAAGGCTGTAAAGGCTCACAGAAGTAAAAAATATTCAAAACCTATGCACCGATTGATTCCATAGGCAAATATTTTCACAAATATAAATCCTCAAAACCCTGCTCACTCTTTTGTGTTTTCTGTTTCCTTTGCTCACAAATAACTTTTTCAGCAAATCCTAAGCATAGTTAAGTCTACAAGACTACCGGAAAGCGAGTCAAAACTTCTGCTTTCTAAGCATAGGAATGTACGCGATTAGGGCCTTTAGCCCCATTGAAACCAAATCTAAACACTCATTTCTAGCATCCTCTCAATCGGACGCAGTGCCGCAATGCGAATCTCTTCTGACATGGTGATTTCAGGGGTACGATTTTTCATCGTTAAATATAACTTTTCCAGAGTATTTAATCGCATAAATGGACATTCGTTGCAAGCACAGTTATTCAATGGTGGAGCAGGAATGAAGTGCTTACCAGGAGCCAGTTTTTGCATTTGGTGAATAATACCTGGCTCTGTAGCCACGATAAATTCTTTTGTAGGGCTACTTTGACAATATTTGAGTAAAGCTGCTGTTGATCCGATAAAACTGGCATGACGCAATACACTAGTTTCACATTCTGGATGAGCGATCACCTCTGCTTCCGGTTGAGTAATTTTTAACTGGACAATTTTCTTTTCTGAAAAAGTTTCATGGACAATACAGCTACCCCCCCATAGAAGCAAATCTCGTCCGGTTTGTTCCATGACATATCGCCCCAAATTGCGGTCTGGGGCAAAAATAATCGGCTCTGATTGCGGTATTTTTTGCACAATCTTCACAGCGTTGGAACTAGTGCAGATAATGTCACTCATTGCTTTAATCTCAGCAGAGCAGTTGATGTAAGAAACTACGAGATGATCTGGATGTGCTGCTTTAAAAGCTGCAAATGCTTCTCGTGGACAACTATCTGCTAAAGAACAACCAGCATCTAAATCTGGTAAAAGCACCAATTTATCGGGATTTAGTATTTTTGCTGTTTCTGCCATAAAGTGAACACCAGCAAAGACAATTACATCTGCTTTGGTTTTGGCTGCAGCTTTAGCTAATTGTAATGAATCACCAATAAAGTCGGCGATATCTTGAATATCCGGTTCTTGATAGTAATGGGCTAGGATAACCGCATTGAGTTCCTTTTTCAGATTCGCAATGGCAGTAAATAAATCTAGTGGTAGTTCACCCTGTGGGGTTTTGTTTAGTTGAGGTATTGCAGTGGTAAACACAATTAGGAGTTGCTTTAAGTTGCAAGTTTTTGTTCTGTGGATTCAATTATAGTAGTTTTTACCAAAAATAGTAGGCAGTAGATCTCTTGCTAGTTATATCCAAATCCGGCGGAGTTTCATATGCTGGAGATAGACTGCAAGGAAAGTGGCATGACCAGTCAGAAAACGAAATCAATAACCCTAAAAATTGCTGTAGTTGGAGATGTTCACGACCAATGGGAATTAGAAGATGGCATTGCACTCAAGTATCTGGCTGTTGACTTGGTGCTGTTTGTCGGTGATTTTGGCAATGAATCGGTAGATGTGGTCAGAGCGATCGCCTCCCTCGATATTCCCAAAGCAGCTGTGATGGGAAACCACGATGCCTGGTACAGTGCCACGGAATGGGGACGCAGGAAATGTCCATATGACCGTTCCCAGTCAGATTGGGTACAGGAACAACTGGATTTATTGGGATCTGCCCATGTAGGTTACGGTAAATTAGATTTTCCCGCCTGGAATTTAACTGTCGTGGGGGGGCGTCCCTTTACATGGGGCGGGCCAGAGTGGAAATTTGCGGACATTGTGCAAGAACGTTATGGTGTGACAAGTATGGAACAATCCGCCGAGCGCATCTTCAAAGCCGTAAAAAGTGCCGCTCATGAAACGATTATTTTTCTCGGTCACAACGGCCCTAGTGGTTTAGGTGATCGCCCTGAAGATCCCTGTGGTAAGGACTGGCATCCCATCGGTGGTGACTTTGGCGATCCAGACCTCGGCGAGGCCATTTCTCAGGCTCTCACGGCTGGTAAAAACATTCCTTTGGTGACATTTGGTCATATGCACCGTACCCTCAGACACACCAAAAAAGTGCAGCGCAAAACTGTATTTAAAAGTCCAGAAGGAACAATTTACTTAAACGGGGCAACTGTACCCAGAATTTTGGAAAATCAGGGTGAGAAGTTGCGTAATTTTTCCATTGTTTCCTTAGAAGCAGGTGAGGTGTCCCAGGTCTCCTTAGTGTGGGTAGGCTATGATTTCCAGGTAGTTGTGGAGGAAATTTTGTACCAGCAATAGCGAACCTTGGCGGAAATAGTTGCTTTCAGGAGTGCAAATTGCCTAGATAATGAGATATAGTATTAATGTCTGTCAGCTTGTTAATGTTCGACAAAAAAGACTATAATGGCATTTTGTTGTGGGTTAGTTAAAAGCTCGACAGTTTTATTGGAGAGGTGGCAGAGTGGTCGATTGCGTCCGACTTGAAATCGGATGAGGCTAAAACCTCCGGGAGTTCGAATCTCCCCCTCTCCGTTGGGCTAATTGAAGGAGTGTTTTTAATTTTAACTTCCCAAGTTCTAATTACTTGCTGAAGTTGTTTAATCTCAGTCATGGTTAGCTGTTGAGAAACAAAAATGTATCACGCCAAAACACAAAGGGACAAAGAATTGGCGTGAAACTCCGCACTTATTCAGCAGGTTTGTTGATAGCTCGGTTGGCACGCGCTTCGGCTGAAGCCATAACTTCATCAAAGTTATCTAAGATTTCTCCAGGGAAGTTTTCTAAAATCCTGGTAGAAAGAGTTACCCGGCCTTTCCCTTCATCTAGGTCAATAATTACAGCTTTAACTGTTTGACCAACTTGAAAAACTTTTTCTAGAGATTCAATGAACTTTTGACTGACTTGCTTAATATGTAGCAAGGCACTAAGTCCATCTAAATCTACAAATACTCCAAAAGGTTTAACACCAGTGACTTTACCTTCTACCAGCTGATTTAGTTCTAATAAGCTGAAGTTACTAGAACGAGTCGCCAAGCGCTGAGAAAGTATAAGTTTGTTGTTACTACGATTAATTTCTAAAAAACTTACAGTTAAGTTTTGTCCCCTAAGTGCTTCTAGGTTATCACGGTCTGCTAAGTGCGATCGCGGGATAAATCCTCGCAAGGAGAGCAAATCAACGGTAACACCCCCTTTATTCACACCAGTTACCCTCGCTTGCACTGTCTGGCCAGCTTCTTGCATTTGTGTCAGTCGTTCCCAGATTTGCTGAATTTCCAGTTGCTTTCGCGAAAGGGTGACTTGGCCTTCTGCATCCTGGTCTCGGATAATTAAAAACTCCAGTTCCTCTTGCAATGGCAGCACCTCTGATAAATCCGTCACTGCTCTCAAAGAAGCCTCATCACGGGGAAGAAAAGCGGATGACTTGCCACCAATATCTACATAGGCTCCATTGGAGTCAAGTTGAAACACTTTTCCATGTACAACTTGTCCCTTTTGAAACTGGTAGTCGTGTACTTCTAGTGCTTTGGCAAAATCGTCCATTGTAAAAGAAGAATTGGCTGGTTGAGAAACTTTCGATTCGGAGTTCATGACGATAGAAGATAAATTATTATTTGACGTGATGCCACTGGAGTTTTACTAAACGCCTAACAAATTCCAAGCTAGTGGGAGTGTTAATTGAATATGCCTGTAATTATGGCATGATTGTTTGCTTGGCAAAACAAGCCAAAATAACTCGAATAGTTTCGAGTTTGGGGACTTGCCAATACTTTTTGTCTAGGCTCCTAACACACTGTGAAAAAGTTGTTTTACCTGCTCCCAAGCATCACCTGCGGCTTTAGGATTATAGCTGGCGCGATGGTCACAGAAAAATCCGTGGTCAGCTCCATCGTAGCGAAACACACGATGAGAAATTTTGCATTTTTCTAATTCTGCAGCAATTTGATCTATGTGTTCGCTGGGGATGCTCACATCTTCCATACCAAAGAAAGTATAGATTGTGCCTTTTATTTCTGGAGTACGAGTGATGGTGGGAGCGCCACCTCCTGGTGTGCGAGTCACAATACCTGCACCGTAGAAGGACGCAGTGGCTTTAATATCTGGTAGGGTAGCAGCTAAATATGCTACATGACCCCCAAAACAAAAGCCAATACAGCCAAAGCTATGTGGTTTCACCTGGGGTAAATTTTTGAGATAGTCGATAGCTGATTGAATATCATTCAATAACTCTGATACTTGAGTTTGCGTCCAAGCATATTTTCTGCCAATTTCAATATATTCCGGGGTGTAGCCTGTTTCAAAACCAGGAGCTTGACGTTGAAAAAGTGCCGGAGCAATAGCTACATATCCTTGTTGAGCAATTCGTTCTGTAACTTCACGAATGTGAATATTGACACCAAAAATTTCCTGTAATACTACAATTGCTGGGTAAGAACCATATGCTTGTGGGTGGGCTAAATAAGCCGATATTTCCAGATTATCTTGCGAAAGATGAACGGTTGTGGTATTTATTATTTGCTCTGTCATAAGAATTTTTACCCGTGCTGTGTGATTAGATATGTGATTCTTTGATATAACCATGCCACTAACTGGAGACTATTTTCCCAGCACAGTTGACGAGATGAAGTGCGGAGATGAAAAATTTGTCCGGCAAAAGTTCCCTGTGTATATAAAATACCTGATATGTAATCAACGCATTTAGTTAGTTGCCTCTACTAATATCAACAGGTTTGGTAATGATTCAATTCCGTATTCAGCCAGACAGTGAAATTCCTGCCTCAAACCAGCTGTTTAATCAAATTCGGTTTGCGATCGCTTCGCGGCAATATCCGCCTGGATATAAATTGCCGAGTACACGGGCATTAGCCATACAAACAGGTTTACACCGCAATACCATTAGCAAAGTTTACCGTCAATTGGAAGAAGACGGGTTTGTGGAAAGTCTGGCAGGTTCGGGAATTTATGTCCGCACCCAAGGTCATGAAGGCGGTAGCAAGCTACAATCGCCTATGGTCAAACCACACAACGAAGATGGGTACAAACTGGTGCAAAAAGCACTGAATGAGATGCTTTCTCAAGGCTATTCACTCAATCAAGCGCGGGAACTATTTTTAGGTGAAATTGATTGGCGGTTACGTTGTAGCGCCCAAGTGTTGGTTGCAGTTCCATCTCATGATATGGGTGCCGGTGAATTGATGGTATATGAATTAGAAACGGCTCTCAACATACCTGTGCAGTTAGTAGCTATGGAAGAATTAACGGCCATACTCGATAAAACTAACTCGGCAACGGTGGTGACAAGTCGTTATTTCATTAGCGATGTAGAAGCGCTCGCAGCCCCAAAAGCTGTACGTGTGATTCCTCTGGATATCTACGACTACAGCAAAGAACTAAATTTATTAAAAACTTTGCCCAAAGAAAATTGTGTGGGTATAGTTAGTCTGAGTTCAGGAATTGCCCGTGCAGCAGAAGTGATTCTTCACGGTTTACGGGGAGATGAGCTATTAATAATGACTTCACAACCAAAAAACACCTACAAGCTGCAAGCGATTGTCAAACGGGCGGAAGTAATCATCAGCGATCAAGCGAGTTTTCCTATTGTACATGCAGCAGTACAAGCATCTGTGGAGGACATTATTCGTCCACCTAAACTAATTAAGGTAGAAAACTATATTGGGGCTACGTCAATTAGTTTGTTAAAACGTGAACTAGGTTTAGGTTAAAGAAGATCAACCCGGCAGCCTCAGGGGTGAACCTGCAAAGTCTTTTCGGTTTGCAAATTAAGTAAATGTTGACATACTCTGCACCTAGAAGTGTGGGGGTTCTGGGGTCAAACAGCAATTGCCTCGGGTACTGAGCTTCGCGCGATCGCTGGCATAGCCCGTGTAACATGACCCAAGCCAATGGTTGATGCCCCAACCATTTGAATAGTAAATGCGGCGTTTTCATCCAGTCCGTTTACAGAATTACAAGATGGACAACGCCATCCTCCAACATATAAATCGAGACTTGCCAAGATATCCCCACAATGAGAAGAAGTTTTACTAGAGGGATACCATCGATCTATAGGGATCTATATAGACAACTTGTTGACTTGCAAAAACTCTTGCACTCGTTGTAAGTAAGTTCGCGCATCTTCCAACATAGGAAAATGGGATGTATTAGGAATAATGGCAAACTCAATGTTGTCACTCTTTGCCGCCGCTTGACACCCCATTTTCGCAGGAATAATCTGGTCATACTCACCAGCTACGAGCAAAGTCGGTACTGTGAGCTTGGCAAACTCATGAGGCATTAATTGAGCCTGTGCTTTACTGACTGAAGTATAAATTGTGCCCAATGCCGCATCATAGTCAGCTGCGAGAAAATCTTGTAAAAAAGCCTGGCGTTCGGAACTGGGAATGGGGCTGTGCAAGAATCTAGCCATAAATATTCTGTCAACAAACGGTATTTTACCCAACCACTTGTAGCGAAATTTGACTACGTAACCACCAAATTTATGAAAAGCAGTAAAAGCTTTTTCGTCGTACTCAAAAATGCCGCTACAAGTTAAAATGGCTCGTTCTACTCGTTGGGGATAGCTGTTGATAAATAATGTAGCAATAGATGCACCCATTGAATGGGCATTAATATAAATGCGTTGGAGTTGTAACTCATCTAGTAAAGCTGCTAAATCCTCAGCATACTCCTCTAATTCATAAGTTAACTCTTTAATTGCTGCTGATTTTGCTTGGGTAGACTGAGACTCCGCAACATATTCACTGGCTTGGGTGATGGTGGGTTTTCCACGAGAACGCCCAAAACCCCGCAAATCGTAGAGTAAACAATCAAATTGGTCTACTAAAGCATCAGCAGTACTTTTCCAGTACCTAGCTGAACCAGCCCAACCGTGAATAAAAACCATTACTGGCTTTACGAAGCAGGCAGACGGTTTTTTCACCCATTGATAATAATGCTCGACACCACGGACAGAAATATAAGGCATTTTTCCAAATTCAAAAATCAAGAGTGACTCGGCATAGTCTTAGAAGTTTTCCTTATGAGTGATTACCGAACTCGGAAGAAGTCAAAAGTCAAAAGTCAAAAGCTAATGACCAATGACTAATGACTACTAAGCTGATTCTGGCTTAGGTAAGGAAGATGGATGCACTATCAATTCGGATGTTGAGCGCTTCTCTACCATTTCTTTGGTAACCATACAGCGACTGACATCCTTACGGGATGGTAATTCGTACATGACATCAAGCATCAATTCTTCCACAATGCCTCGCAACGCTCGAGCGCCCGTTTTACGTCGGTAGGCTTCTTGAGCGATGGCTCGCAGAGCATCCTGTTTAAAATCTAATTGAACATTATCCATGTGGAGAAGTTTTTGGTACTGTTTCACCAAAGCACTGCGTGGTTTGGTCAAAATTGCCATTAGGGCTTCTTCATCCAAGGGATCTACCACTGCTATCATTGGCACTCGTCCAATAAACTCGGGAATCATACCAAACTTCACTAGGTCGTCGGGTTCTAGATAACGGAGAATATCAGCAGACCGTTTTTCTTTGGATTGGTTTTCGCCCGGCTGCACAAAACCAATTGACTTTTTGCCTATTCTTTGCTCTACCACCTTCTCTAAACCTACGAAGGCTCCGCCACAGACAAACAGAATATTACTTGTATCAATCTGGATACAATCTTGATAAGGATGCTTACGTCCGCCTTGAGGTGGCACATTGGCGATTGTTCCCTCCAACATTTTCAGCAAAGCCTGCTGCACGCCTTCACCGGAAACATCGCGTGTAATGGAGGGGTTTTCACTCTTTCGAGCTACTTTGTCTATTTCGTCAATGTAGATAATTCCCCGTTGGGCTTCCTCTACATCCAAATCTGCCACTTGTAACAGTCGCAGCAGGATATTTTCCACATCTTCACCAACATACCCTGCTTCTGTCAGTGTGGTGGCATCAGCAACGGCAAAGGGCACATCCAAGATTGATGCTAAGGTTTGCGCCAAGAGGGTTTTACCGCAACCAGTCGGGCCAATTAACAAAATATTAGACTTTTGCAATTCTACAGCATCATCTGCGCCATTTTTGCCTTTCGACTGAAGGGCTGCGAGACGCTTGTAGTGATTGTAAACCGCTACTGACAATACTTTCTTGGCTTCGTCTTGACCGATAACGTGTTCGTCTAGATAATTTTTAATTTCTCTAGGCTTGGGAATTTGGTTAAATGAAAAATTAGAAGAGCGGGGACGACGTTTTTGAGGTGGTTCTGACCTTGGTGCTGGTTGCGACGCAGCAGTATTTGTGTCAAGTAACTCTTCATCTAGGATTTCATTACACAAGTCAACGCATTCATCGCAGATGTAGACTCCCGGACCTGCGATTAATTTACGCACCTGCTCTTGAGACTTGCCACAAAAGGAACACTTTAAATGGGAGTCGTACTTAGACATACCAGCCTCTTATTTCAGAATGGTGACGTTTTCCCTTGCAGTGGGAATGTTTTGTCTGGAGATGACTTGATCAATTAAACCGTAATTTTTTGCCTCTTCTGCCGACATAAAGAAGTCGCGTTCAGTGTCTGCCTCAAGTCTTTCTAGGGGTTGACCAGTATGATGACTCAGTAGCTGATTCAACTGAGCCTTCACATAAAGAATTTCTCTGGCTTGAATTTCAATATCAATAGCCTGACCTTGAGCACCGCCGAGTGGTTGGTGAATCATGATGCGAGAGTCCGGTAGAGACATGCGTTTACCAGCAGAACCTGCTGCTAAGAGAAATGCCCCCATACTGGCGGCTAATCCAAAACATATGGTAACAACATCGGGACGGATTTGCTGTATTGTATCATAAATTGCCATCCCTGCGTAGACGGAACCACCAGGAGAATTAATGTACAGTTGAATATCTTTTTCTGGGTCTTCCGCGTCTAAGAACAGTAATTGAGCAACAATTGAATTGGCTACAGTATCATCTATGGGAGTACCCAAAAAGATAATCCGCTCACGCAGCAGGCGGGAGTAAATGTCGAAAGCCCTTTCTCCCATGCCAGACTGCTCCACCACCATCGGTACAATGTTGGTGGGTTCGCTTCTGTGAGAGCTAATTTTGATTCTACTTAAACTATGGATGGGATGATTTCCCCAGTGGGATAGAAGCATATAAGAAGAATTGAGAATTAAGTTAGTAGAGGGTTGCCAGCAGTTCTTGCTGCCTTTTTAACGAATGCAATTTTATTTGAGCTATTTGTTAACCATTATGCCTTATGGATATAGCTCTCGGTACAGAAGATCAAGCTAAAGCCATGATAGATGGACTATTTCTTTAAGATTCCTTAAAGATGTACGCGAAATTTGGTGTTGAGATGCAATTAATCAGGTCTCAGCAAGAAACTACCGAGTTGGAAAATTTTGACTCAGCAGGTTTTGGACAGACGTAATTAATCGCGTCTCAGCACAAATTATATGGATTCTGTACTAGGGGTGACGCTTTGCTCCTCAATCTGAGTTTCGGTTTTGTCGGATTCGGTTGCTGTTTCTACTGCGGAACTGAGAGAACCTTCGGGCAGAAGTTCGACTGATGAATGCTCTAGTAACCAATCAACGATTTTTTCGGTTAAAAGTTCATTTTCCACCATCGAACGCATTCTTTCAGGATCAAGGTCTTGGTCTGCATATTGCTGCATCAGTTCGGCAACTCTGTTTTCCACCTGTTCTGGTGTGACCTTGATGGATTCCCGTTTACTGACTTCCAGTAAAGCCAAAGACCGTTTCAGGCGTTCAATGGCTTCATCACGGGATCGCTCCCGCAATTGGGGAATAATATCTTGGGTAAACAGCTTTTTCACATCCAAACCTTGCTGAGAAAGCCGCATTGCTGTTTGCGTCAGCATGGCATCTATTTCTTTGTCAATCCAAGTTTGTGGTAGGTCAACTTCCACGTACTTGAGCAGTTCTCCCAACAAAGCTTCTTGCTGGTTCGATCTAGTTTTTTCCTCAGCTTCCTTTTGATATCGTTCTTCTAAAGAAGCACGCAGTTCATCCAAGGTATTAAAGTCACTGACTTCTTGGGCAAAGTCGTCGTTCAATTCCGGTAGTTCTTTTTCTTTAAGTTCTTTGAGTGTCACTGTGAAAATTGCTGCTTTTCCAGCTAACTCCTGATTGGCGTAAGGGTCTGGGAAACGAGCCGAAATTTCTCTGGTTTCTCCAGCATTCATCCCCACCATCCCGGATACAAAACCAGGAATAAACTTATCTTCTTGCAATTCCAGTTGAAAATCTGTAGCTTCAGATCCAGGAATTGGAGTAGGCTCGCCTGTTTCATCTTCGCCTTCGCCTTTAGCTAGCACACCTTTAAAATCCACTACGGCGACGTCCCCAATTTGGGCTGCACGTCCTTCCACAGGAATCAGCGTTGCTAATTCTTGCCTTTCTTTTTCCAGGACTTGATCAACTCGACTAGAGTCGTGTTTAACTTCCTCGGCTTTGGCTACTAAACCGCTGTACTGTAGCAGATTAACTTCTGGTTCTACATCTACGGCTGCTGAAAAAGTCAGAGATTTTCCTGGTTCATAATTACTAATTAGCTCCTCAAGGGAAGTCCGCAGTTGTGGTTGTCCAATTGCCCTAATTTCTTCTTGTTTGAGCGCTTTTTCTAGGCCATTTTGAACTATTTCTTCCAGTGCTGCTGCTTTGATGCGGGTTACACCCAGGCGCTGTAGCAATATCGGTCGAGGTACTTTGCCTTTACGAAACCCAGGAATAGTTGTAGTACTAGCTAAGTTTTTAATTACCTGTTCGTAAGTTTGCCGGGTAATTTCCGGCGTAATCTCGATTTCCAGACCAATTTGGCTGGCGGGAAGTTTTTCCTGGGTAACTTTCATGCTTCGTCTCTATGTTTCTGTTTTTTTTGGCTCCAAGCACTCACAAGAGGCGATTTACCGCTTCTGTGGGTTGATTGCTCTTGGGTTGGGAATGGAAGGTGCCCACAATTTATTTGTTAAAATCCAATATATTACATGGATGAGTGCCTTCAGTAGATATCCAGTTTACCGCCAATGGCAAAGGACTTGACAATTTACCGCAATAACTTTACCTATTCAAACTCCAACTCGTTACAATAACTTAAGCAATCTTGTTTTTCTCACTTTAAAGGTCTAACACCGTGATATCCTGGTTTTCAACTAGGGACCCTTGCTATGAATTCTTCTGCTCTTGGAACTGTCTGCCTTGTGGGACGTAGAATGAGTGCTACCCTAGCACGAAGCCACACTTTAACCGTGCTGATTGCAGTCCATCTGCATCACAGTACATCCAAGGCAATTGACAACCCACTTTAACCAAATATTTGTTTATTTGAAAACCTTGACAATTACACCATGCTGAAGTGTAGATACTCCTTTTTTCCACTGGAGACGAGGTTGTTGTACAATAGCATTATATACTTCTATATATAGGTGGGAAACAATGGCATCAATGCTACTAAGTTTCAACATTGTTTAACTTAAGGTAATCTAGAAAGTAAAAAGACTATATTCGTAAAAGTAACCAAAAATTAAAAAATTATTGAAAATCTGCAATCAGTATTTGGATAAGTAAGTATAAATTGTAAGTTGTTGAGAACAGTTACACGTGACCGCTTAAAGGAGAAAGCCAGTTTGTCGAAATCCTATCGTATAGCTATTTTGGGAGCCACTGGTGCTGTTGGCACAGAGTTGCTGGAATTACTGGAAAGCCGTAACTTTCCGGTGGCAGAATTGAAGCTATTGGCATCAGAGCGGAGTGTGGGGCGATGGCTGCGGTTTAAAGGTGAGGATTTGCCAGTAGAATTAGTCAGCCATCGCACCTTAGAAAACTTAGATTTAGTGCTAGCTAGTGCTGGTGGTTCCACATCTAAGACTTGGGCAGCCGTTGCCGTAGAAAAAGGCGCAGTGGTAATAGATAATTCCAGCGCCTTTCGGATGAAACCGGAAGTTCCCTTAGTAGTCCCAGAAGTGAATCCCTTAGCGGCTGCTAACCACCAAGGTATTATCGCCAACCCCAACTGCACAACAATTTTGATGACGGTGGCAATTTGGCCATTGCATCAAATAAGTCCCATCAAAAGGATTGTAGCCTCAACCTATCAATCAGCCAGTGGTGCAGGTGCCAAAGCAATGGCAGAAGTGAAAACCCAAGCAAGGGCTATCTTACAGGGACAGGAGCCACTGGCTGAAGTTTTGCCTTATCCGTTGGCGTTTAACTTATTTCCACATAACTCGCCCTTAAATGATTTAGGTTATTGTGAGGAAGAAATGAAAATGGTCAACGAAACTCGTAAAATTTTTGGCGACCAACAGGTTAGAATTAGTGCTACTTGTATCCGGGTTCCCGTACTGCGTGCCCATTCGGAAGCAATTAATCTGGAATTTGAAAGTCCATTTAGTGCAGATGCAGCCAGAGAAATTTTAAGTTGCGCTCCTGGAGTAAAATTAATAGAAGATTGGAAAAATAATTACTTTCCCATGCCTATGGAAGCTACCGGTCAAGATGAGGTTCTAGTGGGTAGAATTCGCCAAGATATTTCTCATCCATGCGGCTTAGAACTTTGGTTGTGTGGTGACCAAATCCGTAAAGGCGCAGCGCTGAATGCAGTACAAATCGCCGAGTTATTAGTAGAAAGAAATCTACTCAAACCCGCAAAAGCATACGTTTCGAGTGAAACAGAATAGCCAATTAAATTTTAGGTATTTAACGCTATGAAGATAGATAAAATACATATCTGTAAAATACCATTGAAACAAATTGAGCAATAGGTTATCAAAATAGAGAACCACCGAGAAATCAAAAACCAAGAGGCTAATTAGGAGTGAAAACAGGGTGGGAGAATTTGGCAGAGTTTTAACCGCTATGATTACGCCGTTCAAAGCAGATGGTAGTGTCAATTATGATGTAGCCGCAGAACTGGCAGCACATCTAGCTAACAACGGCACAGATACATTGGTGGTATGTGGGACAACAGGAGAATCCCCCACCCTGACTTGGGAAGAGGAATACCAGTTGTTTGTGGAAGTATTGCAGTCCGTGGCAGGGAAGGCTAAGGTGATAGCAGGATGTGGTTCTAATTCCACCAAAGAAGCGATCACAGCTACCGAAAAAGCTGCTAAGATAGGAGTACATGGTTCATTACAAGTTGTACCCTATTACAACAAACCTCCACAAGCAGGTCTCTACCAGCATTTTCAAGCAATAGCCCAAGCTTGTCCAGAATTACCATTACTGTTATATAACGTCCCTGGACGTACAGGTCAAAACCTCAGTCCAGAAACTGTTGCTCGGTTGGCGGAAATTAACAATATTATTGGCATTAAAGAAGCTAGTGGAAATCTAGATCAGGCAAGTGAAATTCGTCGCTTGACACCAAAAGAATTTCAGATTTACTCTGGAGATGATTCTCTGACTTTGCCCTTGTTAGCAATCGGGGCAACCGGGGTTGTGAGTGTGGCTTCTCATCTGGTAGGCAATCAACTACAGCAGATGATCCAAGCTTTTAGTGCCGGAGGAATTGCCATTGCCAGCCAAATTCATCTACAACTATTTCCGTTGTTTAAAGCTTTATTTTTAACTACAAATCCCATTCCGGTTAAACAAGCATTGAAACTTAAAGGTTGGGAAGTTGGCTCAACTCGTCTGCCGCTATGCAAAGCTGACTCAGATGTTACTGATAAGTTAAAGGCAGTGCTGGAAAAACTTGATTTAACCTAGACAGTAGTTCGTTGAATACTGACCAGTTTGTAGTTGCTAAATATGTATATCAGCAATGAAAATAATTCTAACTGGTTTGCACTTTAAATTTGTAGGTTCAAACTGTTATAAATGTATTATTATTTTGTAGTTGAGTAAGGTATGAGATTTAATAATCAACAGATGGAGACAGATAAAATAAATTTGTATTTGATGAAAATGAGTAGAGTTGTATATGTGAAACCGTTTTATTAAAGAAAAAACTAAATATATCAAGGCAAAATTAGCTGTTTTAACATCAAAAGCTAGAATTTTCTTTGATAAAAAGATTGCTAACTTTTAATTTATTAAAGCTGAAAAACCAAGAACAATCTAAGGAGAAAATGGTAAGTAACGAAACTAAGTCTGCCCTCAAAATTATTCCGTTGGGCGGTTTGCATGAAATTGGCAAAAATACCTGTGTTTTTGAGTACGAAGACGAAATTGTCCTTTTAGATGCGGGATTAGCCTTTCCGACGGAAGGAATGTTGGGGGTGAATATTGTCCTACCAGATACAACTTATCTACGGGAAAATCGGCAGAAAATTAAAGGGATGATAGTCACCCACGGTCATGAAGACCATATCGGTGGTATCGCTTTTCATCTCAAGCAATTTGACATACCTGTGATTTATGGACCCAGACTGGCAATGGCAATGCTAGAGGGTAAATTAGAAGAAGCAGGGGTACGCGATCGCACTGAATTAAGATCAGTTAAACCGCGTGATGTAGTGCGTATTGGTCAACATTTCTTTGTGGAATACATCCGCAATACCCATTCCATTGCAGATAGCTTTACAGTGGCGATTCATACGCCTTTAGGTGTAGTCATCCACACAGGAGACTTTAAAATTGACCATACACCTGTAGATGGCGAAAACTTTGACTTGCAAAGGTTAGCAGAACACGGTGAACAAGGTGTACTTTGTTTATTGAGTGATTCAACCAACGCAGAAGTACCAGGATATACACCTTCGGAACGCTCAGTTTACCCCAATCTAGACCGGGAATTTGGTCAAGCTACCGGGCGCTTATTTGTCACCACTTTTGCTTCCAGCGTGCATCGCATCAATATTATTTTGCAGTTGGCACAGAAGCATAACCGTGTGGTATCGGTTGTTGGTCGTTCTATGCTGAATTTGATTGCTCATGCCCGCAATTTAGGTTACATCAAATGTGATGACAGTCTATTCCAGCCACTGCAAGCAGCGCGTAATCTTCCAGATGAAAAAGTAGTTATTTTGACCACAGGCTCTCAGGGTGAGGCAATGGCAGCTATGACCCGCATTGCCAACAAAGAACATTCCCAAATCAAAATTCGGCCAGGAGATACGGTACTATTTTCTGCGAACCCAATTCCTGGTAATACTATCGCTGTGGTCAACACCATCGATAAATTGATGCTTCAAGGAGCAAAAGTGGTCTATGGACGGGAAAAAGGTATTCATGTCTCTGGTCACGGCTGTCAGGAAGACCAAAAATTGATGATTGCCTTAACCCGTCCCAAGTTCTTTGTGCCATTTCACGGTGAACATCGCATGCTAGTGAAGCACTCGGAAACGGCTCAGAGTATGGGCATTCCTGCAGAAAATATCGTAATTATCCAAAATGGCAACATAGTAGAACTAACACAAGATTCTATTAGTGTTGCAGGTACAGTACCATCTGGCATAGAACTTGTGGATACTACTAGTTCTGGCATGGTCAGCGCCAAAGTGTTGCAAGAAAGGCAACAGATGTCAGCAGAAGGCATTATCACTATCGCCGCAGCCATTGATTGGAATGGCAAACTTCTGGCGAAACCAGAAACTCATCTCCGGGGTGTGGTGACTAGTGTAGAGCGATCGCTGATCCAAAAATGGGTACAACAGCGAATTGAAGAAATACTCACTGTGCGTTGGACAGAATTCGCCCAGCCTCGGGAAGGCGAAAGAACAGAAGTAGACTGGGGTGGATTGCAGGGAATGTTAGAACGAGAATTGCAACGTTCTATCCGTCGGGAATTACAATGCCAAGCAACTGTGACATTGTTGATGCAAATTCCTGAAGAACCACCTGTAAAAGTTGCCGATGGTAGAAGACGGCGCACTCGCACTACTGCTCAGGTAGCATCTTAATCAATAATTAGCGTCACCCTCAAGGGTGCATCTGTACGAAAAAAGCCTGCTTAGACAGGCTTTTTTCGTCATGACATTTAGCGTGAAGGCAAACAAAAACCCTAGACTGCTATTACCTTCACACATTACAACGACTATTTTTATTTCTGATATTTCTACCTAGCCCAAGC
This sequence comes from Umezakia ovalisporum Ak1311, assembly GCF_029891685.1. NCBI lineage: Bacteria > Bacillati > Cyanobacteriota > Cyanophyceae > Nostocales > Nodulariaceae > Umezakia > Umezakia ovalisporum. Next base: position 43,637 of record NZ_JANQDJ010000047.1, read on the forward strand.
CCTGTAGAATTTGTGTATATGAAGTTATGTAACAATTAGATTTAAACCTGTCCAATGACAGATGACTTCATTAAAATTTAAAGTGTGTCAAGTTATAAACAAGATTAGATGATTACACCCCCGATGCTGCGAAAATTGCGATTAACTTGACGTAGTAATAAATTGGATTCTGACGTAAGTGGCTACTGTAAAACCTATTGTAACTCGGTCAGTAAACAATTTTTTCGGGAAAGGTAATTATTAGGTTGTATACATTCATCAGAAAGGTGAATAACCTCATTAACATAGAGGATTGATCATGAAGGTATTTGACAATACCACAAAAAAGTTTTTTTTGGCAAGCTGGGTATCGGTTAATCAAACAGAGACTAGTAAAGCTCCTGTGACCCAGTTACACCATTCGGCTCCTCAGTCTAACGGTGATATTCTCCAACCCCTGCGGCAGAGGATAGAAAATATTGAAATTAATAATCCTCAACTAGCTCACCGCTTGTGCAAACTCATTCCTGCTCAATGTCCCTTTGAGCGTGATGTCAAATTATTCGGGAAAACTCTGTTTCACATTCCGCCTATGTGTAAACTCAATCCTTTGTTTGAAGAAGTGGTTGGTTTACGCTTCCGAGCGCTGTGCTACCTTGCGGACCAATGTGGTGAAGATATATCGCATTACTGCTAATACTAAGTGTTGAATAAAATATCCTGAATCAAAAGTTAAGAGTTAGGAGTTGATAATTAACTCCTAACTCGTTTGCATTTTTAATTTGTAATTTTTAATTTTTTCTAAGTTGCCATTTTTGGATGGCTTCTTGAGCGTCTTCGTAAACGGCCGTGAGTTCTGGGACTAAAGTAGCCGTTTCAATTGCTCCCTGAATATCGCCTTGGTCAGCTCGACTCTTAGCCAAGTCCAAAATTTTTTCACTCCATTCATTAATATATTTTTGGGCGCTATCAAATCCTAGTTGACCCGGTGGAACTCTTCTAGCGACTTCGATAGCACGATTATATGTTGATGCTTGTCCGGGACGAATTAAGGCTTGAGCTGCATCTAAAACAGTTTGATTACCCAGATATTGTTGAGCTTCTAATTGCCATTGGCTAATTGCTGCTTGTGCTTCAGGATAAAGGGCTTGGTCTGGGGAAACTAATTGAGCAGCGGCAATAGCATTTGTATATTCTTTTTCCTGGGCGCGACTTTCTGCTAAGTCTAGAATCATACGACTCCAAATTTTAATATTGTCCTGAGCTTGTTCGTAAAGTGGTTCACCTGGTTGAATTTTACTGGCGGTAGCGATCGCCTGGGCTAAATCACTAGCTTGAGTTGGTCTCAGAGAGATTTTTGCTAAGTCTAACAGTGCTTGACTTTGCTTTTGAGATTCAGAATTAGAGGCGATTTGGGCATTAGATTGGTTTTCTGCCCTCAGGGTGGTTGGTGATGTTTCAGAAACAGAGCCAGCATTGGGCTCAGGGACAGCAGTAGTGGCTAATGGGCGTGATATTTCTTTAACTTGCAAAAATTTCGCCTGATTGCGGAGAACAACCACAGAAATTAAAGCTACTACCAATAAAGTGCCGCCTCCCCAAAATAAAAACTGTTTCCATAGTGGGCTGTCTGCTTGATTATTAGAGTACCGCGAAGGATTAGGTTGGCGCGCATTGGGAATGAATCTTGCCCCCGTGGCCTTGTCGCCGTTGACGTGGTTTTGTTGTTTCAAGTCCTGCTGTTGAGCCGAGGTAGATAGTGGTTGTTCTTCCAATTGGCCAATAGCTGGGATGAGGTTTGACAAATTCACTGACTGAGATTGATTAGCGAGAGTAGTTTCCAAACCTTGATGTTTTTCCCAGACAGTCGTCTTTTGAGTCTTGGCTAAATTTTTGGAGGTTGTTATCCCCAGAGGAGGGGCTGTAAGTGCAACAGCAAAAGTTTCCTCTGGAAAAATAACTGGTTCGCTTCCACTGGTTTGTATAACATTGGAAATTAGTTGATTGTACTTAGGCAACTCCAACTGCGGCAGTATTGGTGGTGATTTAGATGGAAATATCGTTACAGGGTTTTGTGTAGGTCGCCAGTAGTGTTGACATAGTTCCGGGGTGAGGAGACTTAAATAGTTTTCTAGATCAGTCAAGTTACTGGCATTACCAGAACGTAAAGCCTCTAGTAATGCAGCTGTAAAGAATCCGTGACCTAGTTCGCTACTTTCATGAGAGAATTGATCTGATTGGCAAGAAAGAATTGTGGCTGTTTGTAGTTCTTTAGCAAGCTCTATGATTTCTAGCCCAACGGGACTGCTTGCTTGAGTGCCAAAAGCACGATTGATGTCAAACAACAGCAGTGTATTAATTTCAGCCAGTTGCAGGCTTTGCATTAGTGAGCGCACTTCTATGCCAGTTTCTTCCACTAATTCTGGATTTGCTTCTACTGGCATTAGGTAGTCTTTCCCGTTGTAACTAAGCCCATAACCGCTAAAGAATAACCACAGATGGTCTTGCGGTTGCCAACAAGTTGCTGTCAAATCCTCCAGCAACATGAGAATATTTTGCTTAGTCGGATAGGTGGATCTTTGCCTGATTGGTGGTGAAGAATCACTTATCAACACACAGTGTTGCTGTACCAAGCCTCCTTCTTGAACCAAAAAGTTGTTTAGTACTTCGGCATCTGCTTGAGCGCAACGTAAAGGTTGAAATGACTGATATTGATTGATGCCAATTGTAATTGCCCAGTAATTTGCCATCCCGCTCTTTGTAGGTTGTAGTTTTTTTGCCTAAAATTGCGGTTGCCTTTGCTGAAAAAACAAAGCTAACCTATGTCTTATAATCTGTGGATAATATTATCGAGTTACTGAATTAGGAGCAGTTTTTATTACATTATACTTCAATAATCATACTTATGAAAAATAAAGTTACAAGTTGTCAATAAGTAGTTATCAGGTTATGACCAAGACTATTGCTCATTAACGATCATTGATCATCTCTTTTCCATTTATTGGCCAAATTGCCAAAAAGATCCGGATCTTTCCGTTAATTGTTTTACTTTTATGTCCAATTTCTTTGTGGATATTAACAGAAGCGATTGCGCGGAGCGCAGTGCCGGAGGCAATCTCGCTCCAAATAGTTCGGGCTTATACTGCCAGAATTGATCTGAAAATTAACCGCATTGAAGACGAAAGCTCTGAAAGCATATTGCGGACAGCAGAAGCCATTTCACAGGCATCTGCTCAACTTAGCTTTGACAAAGACATATTAGGTACAAATGTTTCAGTAATCCTCACTGCAGAAAGTTATGGCGAGATCCCTCCCGTTTTGGCTTTGGAAGTTAGCTCTCAGCAGTGGGGCACACGCCGTCCAAATTTGGGCAACTTACTTCAAAACGGCGCGAACCCTGCTGTTGTTGGACAAGCAAACGGGAATTTCCCATACTGGTTAACTTTCCCCTACAATCTGCTCAAATTAGCGGGGTAAGTAGGAAAGAAGCAAGGGAGTGAGGCGGGAAGGTAGTTTCCCAATAACCAATGAAAATCTCTATCTATAAAATGGAATTGATGGCTTAGAATGGAAAGGCTGTCAAGAATTACGATGTCCGCTATTATGGCTGTTCCTAAGAAGAAAACGTCCAAATCCAAACGAGATAAACGTCGCGCCACTTGGAGGCATAAAGCTACTGTTGAAGCTCAGAAGGCTCTTTCTCTCGGCAAGTCAATTTTGTCAGGACGTTCTACCTTTATCTATCCCACTACTGAAGAAGAGGAAGAAGAATCATAAAAAACCTCGCGGGAGTTTGGAAACCACTGGCTTGAAGCCAGTGGAGGAAAAACGATTAGGCCGGCTAAAAGGTGCAGTTTCTCTTCTCCTGTCTTGCCTAAGTTACAGGTTCATGTTGCAGAAATCCTCCATGAGCAAGTCGGGTCTATAAATAATGAAGAATCCCCACGCCTTTAGGCTGGGGAGTGTCAAATCAGTGCTTTTGGGTTTTAGCGAATAATTAGCTTTAATTGCGATAATTTGTTTTTGTAGGGAGCATATCGCCAGTTTAAATCTAGCCAGAAGTAATTTGTTAACACGCTCTTGTAATGGGAAAAGGTGTCAAAACTCGCTTTACCGTGATAGCTGCCAATTCCGCTATCGCCTACACCGCCAAACGGTAAAGATGAGAGTCCAACTTGCATAATTGTGTCGTTAAGGCAAACTCCACCAGATGAGGTTTGTTGTAAAACTTGTTCTTGCAGGTTCTTATTTTGAGTGAATAAGTATAAAGCTAATGGTTTCGACCTAGAGTTAATTAAGGCGATGGCTTCCTTGATATCTGTATATTCAACTATGGGCAAGATCGGGCCAAAGATTTCCTCTTGCATTACTGGATCTGTTAAGGAAACATCATCAAGTATGGTAGGGGCGATGTAAAGTTCTTGGGGATTGGTTTCTCCGCCAATAATAATTTCGCCATTTTTGATGAGGTTAGCTAACCTATCAAATTGTTTTTTGCTGATAATTCTGGCATAATCTGGACTGGTTGCGGGATTATCTCCATAAAATTCTGTGAGGCATTTTTTTATGCTATCTACCAAATCTTTTTTGATTTTATGATTAACTAAAAGATAATCAGGCGCAATACAAGTTTGTCCGGCATTGATAAATTTTCCCCAAGCAATGCGTCTAGCAGCATGTTCTAGGTTAATTTCCGTATCGATAATACAAGGACTTTTGCCACCTAGTTCTAGGGTAACTGGTGTGAGATGTTTGGCTGCTGCTTCCATGACAATTTTACCGATGGCTGTACCACCAGTAAAAAAGATGTGGTCAAATTTTTCTGCTAGGAGTTTTTGACTTGTTTCTACACCTCCTTCTACTACAGCAATATAATTGGGGGGAAAATATTTGCCGATCACCTCAGCTACAACACTGGAGGTGTGACCTGCAATTTCTGAAGGTTTGAGAATTGTGCAATTTCCCGCAGCCATCGCACCTACTAATGGTGAGATAATTAGTTGCAAGGGATAATTCCAAGGGCCTATAATTAAAACAACTCCTAGCGGTTCGGGGTAAATTTTGGCTGAGTATGGAAAAAACTTCCAAGGAACTGCTGCTTTTTTTGTCTTAGTCCAATTTTTCAGATTTTTGATAGCATAGTCAATTTCAGTGATTACATTAATTTCTGTGGCATACGCTTCAAATTCTGGTTTATGTAAATCCGCTTGCAGTGCTTGAATGATTGCTTTTTCATTCTCAAGTATTGCTTGTTTGAGAATTTTCAGTTGTTGCAGGCGGAAGCTAAGGTCTTTTGTTTTACCCGTCTTAAAAAAATCACGCTGTTTCCCGATAATTGCAGCTACATTTGCTAATTCGTTATTAATCATATTTACTGTTTTGTTATTTTTTTGGTAATCTCCCTATTATAAAATACTTAATATTTAATTAATTGTGATTTGAAAATTGCTTAATCTCAAACCCTATGTACTATGTATTTTATTTTTATATAAAGATAATTTAAAACTGTGCTTTTTTTTACTGTTTAATGGGTAGATTAACGATGAAGACACTACCTTTACCCAACTCAGACTTTACCTGAATATCACCCTGATGTGTTGCGACAATGAGGCGAGAAAGGTACAATCCTAAGCCAGTACCAGAAGTTTTATGACTTCCTTGGGCAAATCTTTCAAATAAGCTGGCTTGTTCTTGTTGGGAAATGCCTATTCCCGTGTCTGCTACTTCTATATTTATATATTGTAAGTTATTATCACTACTATAATTGCCAGGGTTAACCCTAATATTTACTGAGCCGGATTCAGTGAATTTGATGGCATTACCGATTAAATTTGTAAATAAACGATGCAACTCTAAGACATCCCCCATCACCATAGTTGTGGTTGCATCTGGAGATAAATTCAGGTTGATAGATAATGCTTTTTCTTCTGCTAAAGGTTTAAGTGCCCTCACTGCTTCTTTGAGTAATTGAATTAAATCAACTTGTTGAAATACTAGGGTTTTACGACCTGCTTCAAAACGATAAACTTCTAATAAAGTATTCACCATAGATAGCAGGTTAAGATTGCTGCGAGCCATGATGGTGATTACTTCTTCCATTTGCGGCGATAAGGTTCCTAAAGCACCCTGTTGAAACAGCGTCAACATCCGATCAGCTGCTACTAAAGGTATGCGTAAGTCGTGGGTGAGTCGAGAAACAAAATCTTCTCTCTGGCGGGCAATTTGATCACGTTCATCCATACTTCGCTTTAACCGCAAAAGCGATCGCACTCTTGCCAATAATTCATCTAGGGTTACAGGTTTGCGGATAAAATCATCAGCACCCAAGTCTAGCCCATGAGCGACATTGGGCGTATCGTGGGCAGTAATCAGCAGAATGGGGATATATTGAAGCTTCATATTACTACGAATGCATTTAGTGACTTCGTAGCCATCCGTTCCTGACATCATGAGGTCGAGTAACACCAAGTCACAAGGTGATGCTTCTAGTTCTGCTAAGGCGGTAATACCATCGTTTGCAGTGATAATGGTGTAGCCTTGTTTCTCCAAAATCGTTTTTATCAAAAACACATTATCAGGAGAGTCATCGACAACGAGAATTTTTTCTAAGTGAGAAGATTGGGAATTCATGGGTAAGAAGGTTTAAAAAATTCATTTATGCCAGTAATGATATTATGCTCTTGTATAATTTGTATTATCAACATTGCCGCAAACTAGGAGGATGTTTGAAAAGTCTTTTCTGATGTATCAAAAACTTTTCGACCCATCTAGATCCCGCCTTAAAAAGGGGGACTTTGAGAAATTGGAGTTGGTCAGGGGGGTTGGGAGGATCAATCAGTGTCTAACATGACAATTAGCAAATTTTGAAACAACTTATGGCAAGTGAGGGCTGGTACTGTTGCTTCAATCCATTTGAAAAAACACCATTTTAAACCCAGCTTAAACATATATTTAATATATATTAGATACATATATGGTAGGAAATGAATTTCTTGATTTAGCTACGACAAAAATTTAATTACTGAATATACTGATGATGGGCTTACCTCAGAAGTTACGAGAATTTTTGTAGAGGAGTCTCATAGAACATCTCTACCTTCTTTTTTGGAGTTTTTGGGTATCAGCTTAAAGTGAAAAACGAACTACAGAGACACACAAGACAGGGAGGAATGAGAGTTAGAGAAGTTTTTTGTCCGGAATTCTTTAAAATAAAAAGTATCTTTGCGCCATTGGTAAAAGACTGGCGGGTTCACAAATTAGCAACTCACCATTAGCCCTGACTTGATATGTTTCTGGATCAACTTCGATGTGTGGTAAAGCGTCATTTAGCTTCATATCTTGTTTAGTGATTTGACGTGTCCCAGAAACGGCCACAGCAGTTTTTTGTAATCTCAATTGGCTGGGGATTTCTCTTTCTAAGGCGGCTTGAGAAATAAAGGTTAAAGATGTGGCGTGACGGGCTCCACCAAAACTAGCAAACATGGGTCTTGTATGCACAGGCTGAGGTGTTGGAATACTGGCGTTAGCATCACCCATCTGTGACCAAGCAATCATCCCTCCCTTAATGACAATTTCTGGTTTGACACCAAAAAAAGCTGGTCGCCATAAGCATAAATCTGCTAGTTTTCCCACCTCTACGGAACCTACATATTGGGCAATTCCGTGGGTAATTGCTGGATTAATTGTGTATTTTGCAACATATCGTTTGGCGCGGTTATTATCTGCAAGTCCATCTCCATCAAGGCTACCGCGTTGGATTTTCATTTTATGGGATGTCTGCCAGGTGCGAATTATCACTTCACCTACTCGCCCCATTGCTTGGGAATCAGAAGCAATCATACTAAACGCCCCTAAGTCGTGCAAAATATCTTCAGCGGCGATGGTTTCTCGGCGAATGCGAGATTCGGCAAAGGCTACATCTTCGGGAATGCTAGAGTCGAGGTGATGACACACCATCAACATATCTAGATGTTCTTCCAAGGTATTGACGGTGTAAGGGCGTGTGGGGTTGGTGGAAGATGGTAAAACGTTGGCTTGTCCGCAAACTTTAATAATGTCTGGTGCGTGTCCACCGCCTGCGCCTTCGGTGTGGTATGTGTGTATGGCACGATGTTTGAAAGCAGCAATGGTATCTTCCACAAATCCCGCTTCATTCAAAGTGTCGGTATGTATTGCTACTTGCACATCATAATCATCGGCAACACTGAGACAGGTATCAATGGTTGCGGGGGTAGTCCCCCAATCTTCATGCAGTTTTAACCCCATTGCGCCAGCTAAGATTTGTTCGACAATTCCTTGAGGTTGACTGCTGTTACCTTTACCCAAAAAGCCTAAATTCATGGGGAAAGCATCAGCAGCTTGTAGCATCCGGTGCATATTCCAGGGGCCTGGGGTGCAGGTAGTGGCGTTTGTGCCGGTGGCGGGGCCAGTACCACCGCCAATCATGGTAGTAATCCCACAGGCGATGGCTACTTCAATTTGTTGGGGGCAAATAAAATGAATATGGCTATCAATACCTCCTGCTGTGAGAATCATTCCTTCGCCTGCTAAAGCTTCGGTTCCAGGTCCAATAATAATATCTATATTGTCTTGAATATAAGGATTTCCGGATTTACCTATTTTGAAAATTTTGCCGTCTTTAATGCCAATATCAGCTTTGACAATACCCCACCAATCGAGTATGAGGGCGTTAGTAATGACTAAATCTACTGCGCCATCAGCGTTAGATATGGGGGATTGTCCCATTCCGTCTCTGATGACTTTACCGCCACCAAATTTCACTTCGTCGCCGTAGGTGGTGAAGTCTTGTTCTACTTGTATAAATATTTCAGTGTCTGCTAGTCGGATGCGATCGCCCACTGTGGGGCCATAGGTTTCTGCGTAGGCTTGACGAGATATTCTGTAAGACATAATACGGTATGGGATGAGTTTAAACGAAAAGACAGGCGCAAAGGTACGCGGAGTTATAGATGGGAATGATTTGAGTGAGGCAATAATTGGTTGTGGAATGCAGGTGCATAGGGGGTTGGAACAGGGTTTATTGGAGTCCGCCTATGGGGATTATTTGTGTTTTGAGTTGAGTAAGAGGTTTTATGTGAGGAAGCAAGTTCCATTACCACTTGTGTATGAAAAGGTGGCATTGGATTGTGTTTATTGATGAGATTTAATACTCGAAAATACAGTAATTATTGAATTCAAATTTGTGGAATCTCTCCAAGCAATTGACTTAGCACAACGTAAACTCCGTCTCCTCCCCAAGTTTAATCTTCTGCACCTCAAATAAGGAATCAAACGCGTATCACATAAACTCTAACTCCCCGTACTTTTGCGTTTAAATATTGCCATTAATTTTGCCATTAAAACCATAAACTTCACGACTACCAACTAAAGGTACTAAGGTAATTTCTTTTTCGTCTCCTGGTTCAAATCTTACTGCTGTTCCTGCGGGAATATCAAGGCGCATTCCCCGGGTTTGTTCTCGATTAAAATTCAATGCTGCATTGACCTCATAAAAGTGAAAATGTGAACCAATTTGAATTGGGCGATCGCCTGTGTTGGCAACTTGTATTTTCATGGTAGGACGATCGGCGTTCAATTCTATTTGACCATCTGGTGTGATAATTTGCCCTGGAATCATTTTTTTAGCTTTTTTTGAGAGTTATCTAATAGGATTATGCACAGTTACCAATTTTGTACCATCAGGAAAAGTTGCTTCTACCTGGACTTCGTGAACCATTTCTGGTATCCCTTCCATGACATCATCTCTTTTTAACAACGTTGTGCCATAGCTCATTAACTCTGCTACTGTTTGTCCATCTCTAGCACCTTCTAAAATAGCTGCGGAAATGTAGGCGACGGCTTCGGGATAATTTAATTTCAAACCTCTATTTTTCCGTCTTTCTGCTAATAACGCAGCTGTAAAAATCAATAATTTATCTTTTTCCTGTGGTGTCAGTTGCATTCTTCACTTGTCTGTGGTTAGTTTAAACTTGCCATACTCTGGGGACACAGTTACCACGATGTAGAAAAGACACTCGCAGCAACTCCCACACAGATGTAAACCAGTTTCTCACTTCAGAGGTGGAAGAACCACGATATCGACACAAAAATCCATTTTCTAACCGAGTAGCACCTACTTGTCCAGAACCATGCCATAAATTTCGGGCTTTGTCTAAAATTTCTTCAGTAACGCTGGTTCCTACCCAAGTCAGGGTCGCTGCTATTGGTTGTCCTGCTAAACCGTGAGGACTGTGGAAAACTTCTTCTTTACCTGGTAACCATTGGCGATCAATCCACAAGGGTACACCTTGTTGCCAAATTTCTGTGTGCGATCGCCATTCTCCCTGTACAAATTTTTCACCCCTCGCAGTCCGACCAAATCTGGTAATTTCCCAACCTAACCAACTGGCTCCCGGTGCTAATTCTACCCGTAAATCTTGGCGATAAATTGCCCCGTTAAATAAAATTGTTTCTTGGGGTAGCCACTCTAAACAAGCCCCTGCATCAATTTGAATGTTAATGTTTTGCCTGGCTTGTAGTCCGTTGGTGCGGTATATTTTACTGGCTGCGGCTGTGGTAATTAATGCTTGTGTATGGGGTTGGAGGTGGAGGTTGTACGATAGGCGATCGCCTCCAACTACGCCGCCGGCGGTATGTAGAATGACGCTATGACAAATTTTTTCACCTTCTGGATAAAATGGCTTTTGTATTTTTAAAGGTGCTTGATGGTGGCTGTGTATTAACTGGGTGCTATTGAGGCGATGGGCGTAAACTAAGTTTAGTTTTCCATGCCAAGTTTTATCTATTGGACTGTTAACAAGCATTGATAAATGGATAAACTCTCCCTCATTCTAACTTTATCATTCAATATATAAAAATTATGAAATATTTAGAGAGGTTCTAGGTAACATTTCTAAATATTATTAAACTTATGAATTACTGGTTTTTTTGTTCTAACCAAGCTACGAAATCAGCAACTTCGGAAAAATAAAATAATGCTTCGTCTAAATCTTATAAATCATCACTAGATAAATTTCTTACCTGTGTGATTAATGAATCATTAATATCACCAAAACCACGTTTCACAAGATGATTAATCATATTGCTGAACCAAACCGGATAGAAATCTAAATTTTTTGTTATACTGTGCCTTGACGAATCCTCTCAAAACCATATACATGGATATCCGCAAATTTATAGCGGTTCTCTTTTTCTCGCCATTCAATAATACCAATCTCATTTAAAAAAGAAACAAATTCTTCAAAGCTTGGTATATCTTGGGATCAAGATTGCCATAATTATTGGCACTGTTATTTAGATAAGAATGCCAATTTACCCTTTAGAAAATCAAAGAATTTATTCAAATCAGGGTATTCTTATTTAATTTTTTTTTACATCGTTTTTCTGATGCTTTTTCCAAGCCAAATTCTAGAGATTTTCCTTGAATTATACGATGTGTAGGGAAAAGAAAAATAATCGCTTCGTCAGCTGGTTTGATTAAAGAAAAAGCTCCCCATTGATTAATTCCAGTTCTGGAATCAATTAAGATAATATGCGGTTTTAAATGTTCGTAAATTTCACCCTCGAAAACAGACCAAAGGTTTTGATTTCCATCAATAACAGTAGTAGCGTGGAGATCATCAACCTTAGATACATAATCAAGATTTAGAGAGCCGGCAGGAACAACAAATAATCTTCCTGTAGCTCTAGGTATTCCCACTTCACCAAATATCTGAGTAATTGAAATCTTAGGATCTATTCCCTCTGGTAAGTAGGAACGCTCATAAAAATAATCAACAATTCCATATTTTGGTTGTGGTTTGAGGTTAAGTGCTGTACTTAAACTCGGTGCTTCTAAATCTAAATCAACAGCTACAACCTCATGTCCCCGCATTGCTAAAATCTAAGCAACATGAGTTGATGCTGTAGTGCGTCCTACTCCTCCTTTAAAGGAATAGAATGTCACTGTCCTGGGTAAAGTAAGTTCGCCATGGGGTGGGGGTGATTGATTTTGCAGGTTTGCTGCTTGGATAGCTAAATCTTGCCAAGTATTGACTGAGGCTGTATTTAAAACCTGTGGCGGTGAAAGATTTGGTGACTTCGCTTCTTAAAGCGTATATGAGGAAAGAAATCCAGGAGATAAATGAGGAACCTGAGATTTAAGTAAGCTTGATATTTGTTCTTTACGCTGAGGGATAGATAAATTAATAAAGCCATCGCTAACAATAGTCAGATTGATCAAGCCGGATGTAGAAATATTTACATCAAACCACTCCTGTGGATTCTGGACATATTGGCTTGTAATGTGCTGCTTGAGTAAAGATTGCCAATTTTCCTGCATTTTCCCACCTTTTTAAAGTTGAATAGCTTGCTTCTTTAACCACCCTTTGAGACTTCGATAAGCTTTTAACCAGCGTTGATAACTTTCATCATCAGGCTCAAGGCCAGAATAACGCATATCTATGAAGTGCTGTCCCATTGGATTCTCAACTTGATCAAGCCATCTTCTGACTTCTGAAAAATTATCAATAGTTCTGTATGACTATGTGTCCTCAAGTTCTGACCTGTAACTCCTGGTAGAGTGTTACAAATAATTGCTTTTATCAGATACTCAATGGTTATACCACCAAAGTGCATAGCCCTAATTTTACTTATGGGGTCTAGTGTTTCAGTATCAAGATGGCGCTCAAGAAAAGCTACCTGGTAATCTTCCATACTTATTAAAGTTCAAGTTGAAGCTTGATCAGTATATTATTAAACCAGGATTTTTTTAACATAAAGCAATATCCAACCGATTTTCTACCCCTGGAGCTGCTTCCCTTTCCGTGAAACAAAAAAACAGCTACTTCCTGATGGAAGCAGCTGTTTATGTGACTTAGAGAGTATTAGTAATCGAAGTCACCGCCACCCATACCAGCGCCAGCAGCAGGAGCAGCGTCTTTAGGCTCTGGCTTGTCAACGATGATACATTCGGTTGTCAACACCATACCAGCGATAGAAGCAGCGTTTTGCAGAGCAGAACGAGTTACTTTGGCAGGGTCAACAATACCAGCGTCTAATAAGTTAACAAATTCGTTAGTTGCAGCGTTGTAGCCAACGTTGAATTCTTTTTCTTTGACACGTTCAGCAATTACAGCACCATTTTGACCGGCGTTTTCAGCAATTCTCTTAAGAGGCGCAGGTAATGCACGAACTACAATCATTGCACCAATTAGTTCTTCGCCTGTGAGGTTGCTGTTTGCCCACTCTTCCAGTCCGGGAGCCAGGTGAGCTAGGGTGGTACCACCGCCAGGAACAATACCTTCTTCTACAGCAGCCTTGGTAGCGTTGATTGCGTCTTCTAGGCGTAGTTTCTTATCTTTCATTTCGGTTTCGGTAGCTGCACCTACTTTTACTACAGCTACACCGCCGGAGAGTTTAGCAAGACGTTCTTGCAGCTTCTCTTTGTCGTAAGAAGATTCGGTTTCATCCATCTGACGACGGATTTGTTCGCAACGAGCCTTAACACCGACTTCGTTACCTTCGGCAACAATTGTGGTGTTGTCTTTGGTAATGGTGATGCGGCGAGCACGACCTAGGCTTTCAATTTTGGTGTTTTCTAGCTTGAGACCTGCGTCTTCGGTAATCAATTGACCACCGGTGAGAATAGCGATGTCTTCTAGCATAGCTTTGCGGCGATCGCCAAAACCAGGAGCTTTAACAGCTGCAACGTTCAGTACACCACGCAGGCGGTTAACTACTAGAGTTGCTAAAGCTTCTTTTTCAATATCTTCGGCGATGATGACCAAGGGACGACCTGCACGAGCTACTTGCTCTAAAACGGGTACTAGGTCTTGTACTAAAGCGATTTTCTTATCGGTTAGCAGCAAGAAAGGCTCATCGAATACTGCTTCCATGCGTTCAGCATCGGTAGCGAAGTAAGGAGAGATATAACCTTTGTCAAAGCGCATCCCTTCGGTAATTTCTAGCTCGGTGGTCATAGATTTCCCTTCTTCTAGGGAAATTACGCCTTCTTTACCTACTTTGTCCATTGCTTGGGCAATCATCTGACCGACTTCATCGTCGTTACCAGCTGAAATTGAAGCAACTTGAGCAATAGATTTAGAATCTTCTACTTGACGAGCTTGTTCAGCGATTTTGTTTACTAAGAAAGCAGTAGCTTTGTCAATACCGCGCTTGAGTAGAATTGCATTTGCGCCAGCAGCTACGTTGCGTAAGCCTTCTTTGACCATTGCGTGAGCCAAAACCGTGGCGGTTGTGGTGCCGTCGCCAGCAGCGTCGTTGGTCTTAGAAGCAGCTTGACGAATCAAGGCTACGCCAGTGTTTTCGATGTGGTCTTCTAATTCAATTTCTTTGGCAATGGTTACACCGTCGTTAACGATTTGGGGTGCGCCAAATTTCTTTTCTAAAACCACGTTACGACCTTTGGGGCCCAGGGTAACAGCTACGGATTCGGCTAAGATGTCAATGCCTCGCTCTAGGGCACGACGGGCGTTTTCGTTGTAGATAATACGTTTTGCCATGGGTGTCTCAATTCAGGGAGTAAGTCAAATGAATTTTGGATTTTGATTTGCGAGTTTAGATTTGTGATTTTAGATTGATGATGACTTAGAGGTACGAACAGGGCTAGCGCCTTGTTCAAACTAAAAAACAATTCCATGATCCAAAATCTCAAATCTAAAACTGGTGCTGTGAATCAGATTTTGAATTGGGGCTTGGGTGTTGGGTTTCTCCTTTACCTTGTACAGACACGAGCAATCGCGTCCCTAGGTTTCTACCCATTTGCCATTAGCTGACAACTGCTAAGATATCTTTTTCAGACAACAGTACATATTCTTCTGTGCCGAGCTTGATGTCAGTGCCAGCGTACTTGGAATACAGCACCTTGTCGCCAGTTTTAATGTCTAACTCTTGACGGGTACCGTCATCGTTACGCTTGCCAGGTCCAAGAGCGACAACCTCGCCTACTTGGGGTTTTTCCTGGGCATTGTCGGGTAAAAATAGTCCACCTGCGGTCTTTTCTTCGGGGGCGCTCACTTTCACGAAAACGCGATCGCCCAGGGGTTTAACTGTAGAAACGCTTAAAGTTACAGATGCCATGTTTATTTCTCCAGAGTTAGCACTCTCAACTCCTGAGTGCTAATTTACCCAAAACCAGCAGACAATGGCAAGAATTACTTGAGTACGGGTTCCCGCACTAGGCAAGGGCTGAATTACTTAAGTAATAATACTTAATTATTTAAATATGTCAGGTTTTGCTCAGTAATTTACGAATATTTTTATATAGCTAAATTTATTTGCAAAGCCGCTAAATTGTTATAAAACTGTAATCAGGGTGCTTATCGATGAGTAACATTACAGTGATCCAGTGCCGCCATCAAATCCCCACAACCACTCAGTCTCTGGATGACAAAGCCTTGACTCATTTTTATCTTTGCTGACAATACAGCTGATAAATTCTGTACAAAACAAGTTAGTCTGGTATTTGGGGAATAGTCAAAAAAAAGGGCGAATCCAAGAGCTAAAGCTTGATTAGCCTTTTTAGAGTCTGCCATTTGTATCGTTAAGACGAAAGTCAATTGCTTGCGAGTTTTTTGTTCTAGACCGATAATGGTATTCTACCCAAATGGTGCCTGGTATTGCCCAGCAAAACCAGAAGTTATTGAGCAAATCATCCCAGAACAGTTGATAGGCATGACGGTAGTGGAAGAATGTGCATTTTTAACCCATCTTTCTTTGCCGATAGTTCCCCTGCTTGCTTGTGACATCTGATAGAGGCTAAACATCCGCAGGATATAGTGAAGCAGTAAGCCTATGAAAGAGCGGGTTGTTTTGAAGTTAGGGTCATCTTGAGCCAATACTTACCTCGTGAATGGGAAGGACGATTATTTAATCAGTGTTTTTTTCACCCGCTACTTTCAAAGCGATATATAATAGCGCATTATAAATACTACTGCTCTACGTATCCTTACCGGAAGTTTGCCAATGAGCTAGTTGTTTCCCAAAAAGTGACCAACACTTTTGAGACTTCCAGACAGCAAAGGCAAGTTAAGTAGAAAAAAGGACAGACAACATCTCAATGATCCACCATAAAGGATAACCATTCAAGACCTTGATGGACCGAAGCGCGACAAGTGCCAATGCTATGAAAGAGCCCAGCATGAAAGATCACAAAAGACTTCTATTGATTGATGATGACCCTAACCTCATCTTGCTGGTGAAGGATTACCTGGAATTCAGAGGCTATGAAGTCAATACTGCCGACAATGGACGAGAAGCTCTGGAAATTCTTGAACAAGACGTTCCAGACATGATCATCTGCGACGTAATGATGCCGGAAATGGACGGATATACTTTTGTAGAACAAATCCGACAAAATGAGCGTACCAGCTGGATTCCCGTACTTTTCCTATCAGCCAAAGGACAAAGTGCAGACCGAGTTAAAGGTCTAAATAAAGGGGCTGATGTATATATGGTCAAGCCCTTTGAACCAGAAGAACTCGTAGCACAAGTAGAATCTTCACTGAAGCAAACTACCCGTTGGAAAGAACACCAAGCCAAGGGGGGAGAAAACGGTTCCCGAATTCAGGTTCCCTTTGATGTCCAGTTAACCCCAACGGAACTGAAAGTAGTGCAGTTTGTTGCTAGGGGTTTAGCTAATCGAGAAATCGCTGAAGAATTAAACGTCAGTCAGCGTACGGTTGAAAGCCATGTTTCCAATATGTTGGGCAAAACCAATCTCCACAATCGCACCGAACTAGCGCGTTGGGCGATTGAAAATCAAATGGCTTAAACCCCTGCTGATTTGTAAAGTTATGAGTTTTGAGCTATTCTGTCTTAACTCAAAACTCAAGCTTGTGACTTTATTTTGACTTCAGCTTGACATTAATAAATTATGAATTGTGAAGTTAAATTTGGATTTTTTAATTCAAGCTTCATGATTCATAGTTTATGTTACATTCCTCAACTGCTATCTTCCAACCCGGATATCACCTAAAAATATCACTACATGACCCCACACAATTCTCTCATCTCCGTAATTGCAAAGGAAATATGACTCCTAGGCAGTTGTATTTTTTGAGAAAATTTTTGTATTGTGGGTGAACCTATAGCTTCAGTGCCCCCATATTCCCAGGTTTACACCCCCACATTTTCTTGAGATACAAATAATTGATCAGATTGGAATCTTGGCTTAAACCGTATTAGCTCTAACAGACTTAAGTATTTTTTCTAAGTAATAAACATAAAATTTAATGCTCTGCTCTTTGTAGCGACTAGTTCATTCCAGATTAACTACTTGAGTTCCCTTTGAATTTGAGTCTTGAGTGAGGTATCAGGCTCTTTGGGAATTTTTATGGTCATGGGGAAACTGCGGAAAATAAAAACTCACTCCGTACCCAATTAAAATTTTAGTAGCGTGGCAAGGCTAAAGTCTTACCTTAATTAAACACAGCCAGGGAATTTATTCCCTGGCTCATGGCTTAAGTAGGTTAAAGAACTAGTCCCTCGCCGCTAAAGTTCATCGGCGGTTTGTTAGCTCTAAATTAATGAACGATTTTAAGTTGGGCACGCCAATACCTTTTTGGGGTTTGAGATAATTTGGGTTGGTGTTAAAATTCTGCGTTTTCTGGTGTCCGGGGGAAGGGAATTACATCGCGGATGTTTGCCATACCTGTCATGAATTGTACGAGTCTTTCAAAACCTAAACCGAAACCAGCATGGGGAACGGTGCCGTAACGCCGTAAGTCCATGTACCACCACAAATCTTCTGGTTGCATACCTTGGGCTAAAATGCGGCTTTCTAATACATCTAACCTTTCTTCTCTTTGGGAACCACCGATAATTTCGCCAATTTTAGGTGCAAGAATATCCATCGCCCGTACGGTTTTTTCATCTTCGTTTAACCTCATATAAAAGGCTTTAATTTGGGCGGGATAGTCTGTGACAATTACAGGTTTTTTAAATAGTTGTTCAGCTAGATAACGTTCATGTTCTGATTGTAAATCTAAGCCCCAACTGACTGGATATTCAAATTTGACATCGGCTTTTTCCAGTAATTTAATTGCTTCTGTATAAGTCAAGCGCTCAAATTGATTGTTGATAATATTTTCGGCTGTTGCTAAAACAGTATTATCAATACGTTGATTGAAAAATTCCATGTCTTCGGGACATTTTTCTAAGACATATTGAAATACGTGTTTGAGAAAGGCTTCGGCTAAATCCATATTCCCATCTAAGTCACAGAAAGCCATTTCTGGCTCTACCATCCAAAATTCGGCGAGGTGACGGGAGGTGTTGGAGTTTTCTGCACGGAAAGTGGGGCCGAAGGTGTAGACGTTAGAAAAAGCCATGGCCATGACTTCTGCTTCTAACTGACCACTAACTGTTAAATATGTGGGTTTAGCAAAAAAGTCTTGACTGTAGTCTACTGCTTCGTTTTCTGTGCGGGGAATGTTTTTGAGGTTGAAGCTGGTGACGCTGAAGAGTTCTCCTGCACCTTCGCAGTCGTTAGCTGTAATTACGGGTGTATGTACCCATAAAAAGCCTTTTTGTTGGAAAAATTCGTGAATGGCGGCCGAACAGGCGTTTCTGATCCGGAATACTGCTCCGAAGGAGTTAGTGCGCGATCGCAAATGTCCTATTGTGCGTAAAAATTCAAAGGAGTGGCGTTTCTTTTGCAAAGGATATGTTTCGGGATCAGCTTCACCGTAGACCTTCATGGCTTGGGTTTGTAATTCAATGCGCTGTCCTTTACCTTGAGAAGCTACCAAGACTCCCATGACTTCTACAGATGCACCTGTATTCAGCTTTTTGATGATTTCTTCATAGTTTGGCAAATCCTGATTAATGACGACTTGCAAATTAGCTAGTGATGAGCCGTCATTGACTTCTATAAAAGCAAACCCTTTCAACTCGCGTTTCGTTCTTACCCAGCCTTTAACAACGAGAGAATCATCAGGTTGACCACTGCGCAATACTTCTGCAATTCGTCCATTTGGCATATTATATAACTTTTATTTTGTCAAGTTAGATAAAACAGATATTAAACAATGTTAACATTTAATTTCATCCCAGGGCAAAATTGAAATTATCCAGCACAAGACTTTAAGATCCAGCTTATGATAACGCCCATACCACCAAAATCGAAGGATTCCAAGAAAATAATTGGCTTTCTCAGTTGATTTCTCAAGCTTCTAACTGCTGTTTAATTTGCTGTAATTCGGGTTTTATTTTTGGTGTCTGGTGTTTATTTTGTTGCAACTCGTGGCGGATTTGTTGCCATTGTGCCTTTTTTGGGCTGGTAACGTTCTTTGCAGGAGAGAAGTTATGGCTCTAGCTCTTGTAGTTCTTGTTCAAAATCGCGTTACTAGCTTTCGTCTGAGGGCTGTGATGGTAAAGTCGGTTTCATTTACAGGTAGTAAACTATGATTAGATGCTAGTGAGTACTGAAAATTTTCACTTCTGATTAAACACTAAGAATCATGTCTCAACCTACCCAACTTTCTAAAACGAATCAACTGAATGAATTTAGCACTTTGGAACTAGCCCAAGCCTTAATGGAAAGGCTAAGTATTTCACCTAAGGATTGGCATCGCCTTAAGTCTAACCGCAATGCTCGTGCTAGTGAACAAGCAGCTGCAGCTGTTGTGTATCTTGTGGAAAATCAGCCACAAGAGGCTATTGTTAGGTTACAGCAAGCTGTTGGTTGGTTAGATCGCTCAATTTTTGCACCTCCCTGTCCGACTCATGGTAATAAAGGAGAGGCAAATAGTGAGTTGTAGATTTGGGATTTTAAATTTTTGATCCCAGTGTGATTTAAAATCCAAAATTTAAAAAATTGATTACTAGAGTTCCCTACCGTCTGAGAGACAAACGCGTGGGATTTTCCATTTCTTTACACAGCCTTAATTCTGTACCTTTGTGATTCCACTCTACTTGATCAAAAATTTGATGTAGAAGACATAAGCCACGTCCATTTTCTGACTCATCAGGTGGTAAATACTCTGTTGGGTTTTCATTAGGCGCTGATGAGGGAATAAAGCCTTTTCCTTGATCTGATATTACCCACCAATACTGATTATCTATTAAGGAAAAACGGACTACAACAGTTTTACCAGGATCAAGATTGTTACCATGTTTTGCTGCATTGACTAAGGCCTCTTGAAGTCCCAGCCGCAGTTCTCCTTGGAGTTTGGCGGGAATCTCCGCCAAGAGTAAATCTAAAATTGGGCATAGATAAAGGGTTGAGGCAAAACTAATTGTGCCCCAACAACGCCCGAGGGGACGGAGGGAAATAGTAATCACTAGAGAAACCCCGTAGCTTTCAGTTAGCTAGACATCAGTTTGCTATTACAGGCATCCTGATAAAACTTGAGGTGGTCATGCTGCCTTCAAACTTGCGTCTTTAAATACTAAATTTTGAAAATGCTATGGAGCATTGACTCTATTTATAAAATGAGATTCCTGACACATAAAACGGCTAAAAAATGACTGCTGATGCAGTTAGCAAATAAAAGTGCTGGAAATTTTGGGACAGAGTAATAGAACCCTTTTGGGATTGCCGATTTTTGCTTTAGACAATCTTATTCATACTGTTTTGAGTTGATGCAACTTTAATCTTCGCCACAAAATCGTTTTTATTTTTAGGTTAATTCGATTTTAGCATTCTTGGTATGCACTAGACTAGGAATTTGAAATTTGAGTTTTTATCAAAGACTGAGTACTCCTATCCAAATGTGATAGCACAAGAAACGCGGCAGCCTCTACATGGGCTGTTTGAGGAAAGAAATCAGCAGGTTGTATGCGTGTCAAGGTGTATTGCCCATCTTGGCATAATAATTTGAGGTCGCGGGCAAGAGTGGCCACTTTGCAGCTGACGTAAACGATGCGTGAAGGTTTCGATAGCAATAAAGAATCAATAACGGCACCATCGCATCCTTTCCGTGGCGGATCAAGTAACACCACATCTGGTATGGTCTCCATTTTTGGCAGGAGATTTTCTACTGCTCCTAATTGAAATGTGACGTTATTAATTCTATTGTGTTGAGCATTAAAAATTGCTTGCTGTACAGCTTCTGGTTGTAATTCTAATCCTGTGGCTTGGCGGACTTGTTTTGCTAAAGGTAAAGTTAAAGTGCCTATACCACAATAAGCATCAACTAGCAACTCATTTCCTTGAAGATTGAGTTCTGATTTGATGATCTGTAATAGTGCTTCTGCGGTTTCTGTATAAACTTGGAAAAATGTATCTGGACGAACTTGAAACTCTAAATCAGCGAATTTTTCTCGTAGGTAGGGAACTCCAGCAATACAACGAGTTTGATCCCCAAAAATAGTATTGGTGCGATCACTATTGCGGTTAAGGGATACACCGACTAATTGGGGATAGCGCTTTAACCATTGCTGCGCTTGTTCTTCAATTCCTGGTAAATTCCAATCCTTAACTATCAAGGTCAACAATATTTCGCCAGTACACCGTCCAATGCGTAAACTGAGATGGCGGATTTGTCCTTGGTGTTTTCGTTCATCGTAAATTTGCCAACGGTGCTGTTGGATGTCTTGCTTTACTTCAGCCAGTAAAGGATTTAATCTGGGGTCTTGAACAGGACATTGATTTAAATTCACCAGTTGATGGCTAGCTTTTTGGTAGTATCCAGCTTGTACCTGACCAGTGGCAGAAATTCTCAGAGGATAGGTGGCTTTATTGCGATAGCCCAAAGGTGCAGCAGTGGTGAGTACGGGATCTACTGGTGGGTTGACAAAACAGCCAATACGCTGCAAAGCTTGGATGACTTGATTATGTTTAGCTGCTAACTGATATTCATAATTGATATGTTGCCACTGACAACCACCACACTTATCAGCCACAATACAACTTGGTCGTACCCGATGAGGAGATGGTTGTAATATCTGATCAATTTTGCCATGAGCATAGTTAGGTTTAACCTGTATTAAGCGAACTACAGCGCGATCGCCTGGTACGGTGTCGGGGACAAATACCACAAGTTCCTCAAAACGCCCCACACCATCACCCGTATTACTCAGGTCAGTGATGGTAGTTTCAATTAATTCACCTTGTTGTTTAGTCATTGGTCGTTAGCAAGAGTATAATTTTTTGACTTTTGACGTTTGACTGGTTATTTTTACTCACTTTTCAATTTCTACTCACCCCATCTTGCTAATTTTCCTTTCTTTGTGTACCTCAGACTCGTTAAACTAGCAAATAATATTTCGCGTGGTTGCGTATAATTATGACTGTCATTAGCCAAGTTATTCTCAAAGCCGACGACGAACTGCGTTATCCTAGCAGTGGCGAGCTCAAAAGCATCAAAGAATTTTTGCAAACCGGTGAACAAAGGACACGCATTGCTGCGACCTTAGCTGAGAACGAAAAAAAGATTGTTCAAGAAGCAACTAAAAAGCTGTGGCAAAGACGTCCTGACTTTATCGCTCCTGGGGGTAATGCTTACGGTGAACGTCAGCGTTCCCTCTGTATCCGTGACTTTGGCTGGTATTTGCGCCTAATTACCTACGGCGTACTTGCTGGTGACAAAGATCCAATCGAAAAAATTGGTTTAATTGGTGTGCGAGAAATGTACAATTCTTTGGGGGTTCCGGTTCCAGGGATGGTAGAAGCTATCAGTGTCTTGAAAACAGCCTCTCTTGACTTACTCAGTGCGGAAGATGCAGCCGCAGCCGCACCTTACTTTGATTACATCATCCAAGCGATGTCTTAATCAAAGCGGTGTGAGTTTCGGGACTATAAGGTATTACCTCATAAGATTCCTCTTTTGATCATAACCTCCCCACATTTGGTAATGGCTTTGGCAAAACTTTTGTCAGGTTATTAACCAGGTGTGGGGAAATTTGATGACTGAGTGGTTGGAGTAGTTGAGAAAAATATCGAAAAAGTATAAATTATCTGGCGATAACTGCACATATAGGTTAAGTAAATGGATACAATAAGGCTCTGTACTCTTGGTGCATTATTTCCATGACCGCCACCTCCTCTACTCCCTTTTCTCCACAAGAAATCGCCGCAGAAGGTTTAAAACCAGAAGAATATGCAGAAATTGTCAGACGTTTAGGGCGACATCCCAACAAAGCTGAACTGGGAATGTTTGGGGTGATGTGGTCTGAACATTGTTGTTACAAAAATTCACGTCCTTTACTCAAACAGTTTCCCACCACGGGCCCGCGTATATTGGTTGGACCTGGTGAAAATGCTGGGGTTGTAGACTTAGGCGAGGGATTACAATTAGCATTTAAGATCGAATCTCATAACCATCCTTCAGCTGTTGAACCTTTCCAGGGGGCAGCTACTGGTGTCGGAGGAATTCTTAGAGATATCTTTACAATGGGTGCGCGTCCCATTGCATTATTAAATTCTTTGCGCTTTGGTTCTTTAGATGATCCGAAAACCCAAAGATTATTCAGTGGTGTAGTATCTGGTATAAGTCACTATGGTAATTGTGTAGGTGTTCCTACTGTTGGTGGCGAAGTGTATTTTGACCCGGTATACTCTGGTAATCCCTTGGTGAATGTCATGGCACTGGGATTGATGGAAACGCCGGAAATTGTTAAATCCGGAGCATCTGGTTTAGGTAACCCTGTGTTGTATGTTGGTTCTACCACCGGACGGGATGGTATGGGGGGGGCAAGTTTCGCTAGTACGGAATTAAGTGATGAGTCGTTAGATAATCGTCCTGCTGTACAAGTAGGCGATCCCTTTTTGGAAAAGTCTTTAATTGAAGCTTGTTTGGAAGCGTTTAAAACTGGTGCAGTTGTGGCTGCTCAGGATATGGGTGCTGCTGGTATCACTTGTTCGACCTCAGAGATGGCAGCTAAAGGTGGTGTGGGGATTGAATTGGATTTAGATCAGATTCCTGTGCGGGAAACGGGGATGGTTCCCTATGAATACCTGCTTTCAGAATCTCAAGAAAGAATGCTGTTGGTTGCCCATAAAGGTCGAGAACAAGAGCTAATTGATATTTTTCAACGTTGGGGACTTCATGCTGTGGTTGCGGGGACTGTGATTGCTGAACCCATTGTACGGATTTTCTTTCAAGGTCAAGTAGCCGCGGAAATTCCGGCTGAGGCGTTGGCGGAAAATACCCCACTTTATAATCGGCATTTATTGACAAAACCCCCAGAGTATGCTATTGAAGCTGGTAAGTGGTCTCCTGATTCTTTGCCTGGTTGCACAACGGCTGGAATTGAAATTCAAGGAAAACTGCAATCTTGGAATAATATTTTGTTAACTTTACTGAATACTCCAACCATTGCTTCTAAAAGTTGGGTCTATCGTCAGTATGACCATCAAGTGCAGAACAATACTGTGATTTTTCCTGGTGGTGCTGATGCGGCTGTGGTGCGCTTACGTCTCCCGGGAAAAGTGGAAAATGAAAAATCAAAAGTAGAAAGTTGGACATCAGGAATAGCTGCCACTGTAGACTGTAATTCTCGTTATGTTTATCTTGATCCCTATGAGGGAGCTAAGGCGGTGGTGGCAGAAGCGGCTCGCAATCTTAGCTGTGTGGGTGCTGAACCTCTGGCTGTGACAGATAATCTCAATTTTGGCAGTCCAGAAAAACCCGTTGGTTACTGGCAATTGGCAGAAGCCTGTCGGGGTTTGGCAGAAGGTTGTCGGGAATTGGCTACGCCAGTTACAGGGGGGAATGTGTCTCTGTACAATGAAACCTACGATGCCCAAGGTTTACCACAACCAATTTATCCGACTCCTGTGGTGGGTATGGTGGGGTTAATTCCCGATTTAACCAAAATTTGTGGTCAAGGTTGGCAAGGAGTGGGTGATCTTATTTATCTTTTGGGGTTACCTCTAACATCTCCCATGAGCTTGGGTGCATCTGAGTATTTAGCTACCATCCATAACACTGTGGCTGGAAAGCCGCCAAGGATAGATTTTGATTTGGAACGTCGTGTGCAGCAAGTTTGCCGCGCAGGTATTCGTGCGGGTTGGATCCGTTCAGCCCATGATTGTGCTGAGGGGGGAGTGGCTATTGCTCTGGCAGAATCTTGCCTCGCTGGTAATCTGGGTGCGGAAATTAAAGTAGAAATCCCACAAATTCAGTGTCAACGTCTTGATGAAGTGCTGTTTTGTGAAGGTGGGGCGAGAATTTTAGTTTCTGTAACATCAGAACAACAAAAAAATTGGGAACCCTACCTACACAAACATCTAGAGGAAAATTGGCAAATGTTAGGTAAAGTGGGTAATCTGGGTAATTCGGAAGTAGGATTGGAGGTTTTAACTACTGATAACCAAACCTTAATCAAAGTTACTATGGAACAAATGAAAGCTTGCTATTTCCACGCCATCGCCAATCGTCTTGCCCAGAAGCCAAGCAATACTGCTGATTGATTTTTGAAATCCTGTATACCAGGATAATCAACTTTTGTGAGCAAAATTACGGTAATGTTTTAATGTATGGTTAAATATTCATTAAGAATTTAGCAACCATCCAAAGATATCATGCCAATGGGCAAATAATTACTAATTCGTCATTAGTTACGGATTATTCTGACTTGACACCCAAACCAGGAGCAATAGCCAATGATTCCCATCCATTCCGTCACTATGGCTACGCCAAACAAGCGATCAAATGAATACCCCAATCAGGTAACAGACTCGATTAATAGTCATGAACATCTACCTGACAAACCAGAAGAAGCTTGTGGTGTTTTTGGCATTTACGCACCAGAAGAAGATGTTGCTAAAATGACCTATTTTGGATTGTATGCCCTTCAACATCGGGGTCAAGAATCAGCTGGGATTGCCACGTTTGAGGATGGAAAAGTACACCTCCACAAGGACATGGGCTTAGTATCTCAAGTCTTTAATGAGCGGGTTTTGGCTCATTTACCCGGAAGCCTGGCCATTGGTCATACTCGTTATTCCACCACTGGCTCTAGTCGCAAAGATAATGCCCAACCTGCGGTGATCGAAACGCGATTAGGCTCATTAGCTCTTTCACACAATGGTAATTTAGTCAATACTTTGCCATTGCGAGAAGAGTTAGCCCAAACTAAAGTCAGTTTGGTGACAACAACAGATTCAGAATTGATTGCTTTGGCCATCGCTGAAGCTGTCAATGCTGGTGCAGATTGGCTAGAAGGAGCAACTAAGGCGTTTCACCGTTGCCAAGGTGCGTTTAGTTTAGTGATTGGTACTCCTGCTGGCGTAATGGGTGCTCGCGACCCCAATGGTATCCGTCCTTTAGTTATTGGTACTTTACCTGGTAATCCAGTTCGTTATGTCTTGGCTTCGGAAACTTGTGGTTTAGATATTATTGGAGCTCAATATTTGCGAGATGTGGAACCAGGAGAGTTAGTGTTGATCACTGAGGAGGGTTTAGCTTCTTACCGTTGGAGTCCAAAACCTCAGCGCAAGTTGTGTATCTTTGAGATGATTTATTTTGCACGTCCTGATAGCATCATGCACAACGAAAGTTTGTATACCTATCGCATGAGGTTAGGGCGACAAATAGCGGCAGAATCCACTGTAGATGCTGATATTGTCTTTGGTGTTCCTGATTCGGGTATACCGGCAGCCATTGGATTTGCCCAAGCTTCTGGTGTACCTTACGCGGAAGGATTGATTAAAAATCGCTACGTGGGACGAACTTTTATTCAGCCCACACAATCTATGCGAGAGTCAGGAATTCGCATGAAACTCAACCCTCTCAAAGATGTATTAATCGGTAAACGAGTAATTATTGTGGATGACTCGATTGTCCGGGGTACAACAAGCCGGAAACTGGTTAAAGCTTTGCGTGAGGCTGGTGTGATAGAAGTACATATGCGAATTTCTTCTCCACCGGTTACACATCCGTGTTTTTACGGTATTGATACTGACACCCAGGATCAGCTCATTGCTGCTACCAAATCGGTCAAAGAAATCGCTGAACAGCTGGGGGTGGATAGTCTTGCTTATCTTAGTTGGAAGGGAATGTTGGAAGCAACTAAGGAAGATACGAATACTTTCTGTTCGGCTTGCTTTACTGGGGATTATCCTGTCACTATTCCCGAACAAGTGAAGCGTTCTAAACTGATGTTAGAAAAGGTTGTGGTTTAGTGCATTAGCGAAATTTTGAAAGCATGATGGGGTTGACATTTTGTCAACTCCTGAGAAGTTTTGGATGGATTAAATAATTATGAATTACAACTCAAAAAGAGTTTTTATTGTATATTTATTTAACGGTTTATGATATCGAAGAAATTTTTGAAAGATATCATTATTAAACTACTGACTGGGGCTTCACAAGTCGACTATGCTATGCTGGCTAGTCAACTTACTTTAACAGACGCAATAGCCAAAATTGACTGGTTGTTTGGTTGTGAGGCTGTATTAAAAGAGTTTAATTCCGATTTTACTATACCTTACTACACTCAAAGTGAGTGGGGTTATCAAATCTATCACTCTGGACAAGATGCCATTCACATGGCATTGAATGTTGATGGGGTATTTAATCCAGATGGTTATTATGCTCAACCGCGAGTTGTTGCCGAACAAATTTGTGAACTTGATGCCAGGAACGTTTTAGAATTAGGATCTGGTAAAGGATTTAATAGCTGTTTTTTAGCCCAACAGTATCCAGAAGTAAATTTTACCGGAATTGATTTAACTGCATCGCATATTAAAATAGCGCGTCGCCAAGCAGAGAAATTTTCCAATTTATCTTTTGAAGAAGCTAATTTTAATCAGTTAAGGTTTTTAGATCAGTCTTTTGATATTGTTTTTGCCTTTGAGTGTTTATGTCATGCATCTGCTGATGAAATACCACTGGCAGAAATTTTTCGTGTGCTGCGACCGGGGGGAAAATTAATTGTGTTTGATGGCTATCGTAAAAATAAGCTGGAACAACTTTCTCCTTTACTTCAAACTGCAAGTCAACTTGTGGAAGTCTCTATGGCTGTTCGCAATGGATTTTCACTAATTGATGATTGGTATGCCATCGCGCAATCAATTGGCTTTCGAGTTGAAGTGAGGGAAGACATTTCTTGGGCAATTCAGCCTACTTTATGGAAATTACAAAAGTTGTCGCTGAAACTTTTTTCCTTATCTTGGAAAGCAAAAATACTTACTTATCTGCTGCCCAAATATTTGGTGAGAAATTCAATTGCTGGTCTTTTAATGCCCTTTACTGTTAGCCCTAAGGGAGAGGCTTTTGGATATTACAAATTAATTTTAGAGCGTCCTTTATCAACTATTAGACAACAGATTTCTGTTAAGTGAGGTAGAATGCCCACAAGAGTTTTACCATTAATATCCATAGGTCATCTAGCCAGAAACTGCTGTAATCAACCCCATGGCATTTGCATAAACTCAACTCTGGGTAATAAAGGATCTATGACAATACCTACGCCGCTAAAACCCCAACGTTTGAGTAAGTTTCCTAATTGTCTAACCGCAATGGATTCTACAGCAAAGCGGTGGGCCACTTCTCTAGCATGGGTGTTGAGGTAGCTTAAAGCATCAAAGTTTTCTCGAAACAGCAATAAATAACCTGAAGTTTCACCCTGGGGAAGAGCTAGGAGATAACTACCGTCGGATTGGGAGCGCATTAGATAATAAATTTCACAGAACATACTCGATTAAGATTCCAAACGAATCCTGGGGTCGGCTACCTTTAAGAGCAAGTCTGCCATTAAATTGCCTAAATTCAGCAGTAGGGCACTCATAACAAGACTAGCCATGACTAGATATTGGTCTTTGGCCATTACAGCTTGCAAAGTCAATCTGCCTAAACCAGGCCAGTTAAAGAATTGTTCGGCGATGAATGCGCCTCCCAATAAGCCAGCTAATTCAAAGCCTAACAAAGTAATTAAGGGATTGACGGCATTGCGGAGAGCATGAACGTAAATGACGCGATTTTCTGGTAGTCCCTTGGCTCGAGCTGTTTGGATATAATCTTGGCGCAGAACATCCAATAATTCCCCGCGAGTGATTCTTTGCAAACCAGCAAAGCTAGTGATACTTAAGGCTATGGTGGGTAAAATCATGTGCCAACCGATATCAAGTATTTGACCAAACCAAGATAATTCAGCATGATTGATGCTGGTCATACCACCTACAGGAAATAAAGGTGAGGTGACTTGAGCAAATATGAGCAGAAATAAGGCTGTGATGAAACTGGGAAATCCTTGTCCCGTGTAGCTGATGATCTGTAAAATGCGGTCAGTGGCTTGATTTTGTTTGACAGCCGCAAGTATGCCAAAGGGAATGGCCATGGCCCAGGTGCAAAATAAAGATGCGATGGCTAAAAGTAAGGTGGCTGGTATTCTCTCCCATAAGAGAGAAGCTACTGAGCGTTGGTAAACAAAACTTGTACCAAAATTGCCTTTCGTCAATATTTGCCATAACCAGAGCCTAAACTGTTCTGGCCAAGATTTATCCAGACCAAACTGTTGCCTTAATTCTTCGATTCGTTCTGGAGAAATTGTCGGATTTTGCCGTAGGGTATCTACATAGTCACCTGGAGATAGTTTCATGAGCAAGAACGACAGCGCCGTTGCCAACAACAAGGTAAACAGTGCTTGTAATATCCGTTTTAATACATAAACAAATGTTTCGTTTGTAACTAGCTTAATTAGCCAATCCCGGCCTGTCTCCAGGGGAATTTTAGTAAAAGTCATAACGGTTGATTAGTATTGAATTAGGGAAATAATTGGCACGTCTGGTAAGTGTTTACGTCCTTGTAAATCCCGTAGCTCGATAATAAACCCAAATCCTACTAGTTCGCAGCCAATCTTCTGCACTAACTTTGCCGTTGCATTGGCTGTGCCGCCTGTGGCAATTAAATCATCCACAATTAAAACACGGCTATCTGGATGCAAAGCGTCTTGATGCATTTCCAAACAGTCTGTACCATACTCTAATTCATATTCAATTGAGTGAACTGCTGCTGGTAACTTTCCTGGTTTGCGGACGGGAATAAAACCCGCTCCTAATTTATAAGCTAAAGGAGGTCCAAAAATAAAGCCACGGGACTCCATACCGACAACATAATCAGCCTGTAATCCAGAATTAATGCATTCTTGTGTAAAGAAGTCAATAGTGTAACGTAATCCCTCTGGATCGCGGAGTAGAGTGGTTATGTCCCGAAATAAAATTCCGGGTTTGGGAAAATCTGGGATGTCGCGAATTAGAGACTTTAAATCCATAAGATAAATATAAGGGAGTGGGAATTAGGGAGTAAGGAACAATATTTATAGTACTTAGTACCTTAGTACCCAATTCCCGATGCCTGAAAAATCCTACACTATAATGTCATACGCTGGTAATTTTGGATCTAATTTCACAATCCATTGATCAAACAGGAAGGTAAACAGATGGTTTGAAAAAGAAAATTTCAGTATACGCAACAATTTAAGTAGAACAAGTAATTAATATATATCAGGTAGTATTGCTACTACCACAAGTCTCAGTTCTTGTTTAGCTACTTATCCTAAATTAGTTGTACTAATTTTATTAAGTCTGTTAGAACCGCAGAAGGTGTTTTATAGAATGAATGTCTCAGCCAGCTTAACGTCATTGAAAAGTCCAACTCCCCAGTCATTGCCGATGATTCTGGATACTTTACCAGACCCTGCGATCGCAGCACAAGGTTGTCCGGCTAGAACCCGGCTGCAAGTTGATCTGATTTTACTGGCGATTGAAGCTTTAGAACTGGGTGGTTCTGAAGCTATTTTGGCTTTTGCTGAGGAGTTGGAATTGAAAGGAATTATTAAACACCGGGTAAATTTATGGCGGATGCGGAGTTCCAACCCTATGAGAAGAGCACATATCCGCCGGACCTTAACTGTCATAGAGGCAAAAGCTTTAGTGGTAATTGCCAGCCACATAGCACGGCGTTTAACCGTTGTCATTCGCCAGATGCTGATGACCTATCAGCAAATGAGTGAAAAACAGATTCCCTTGGCACAAAATTTGCGACTATCTAATTATCTAGAACGATTTCGAGTACATTTTAAAAGTAGGATGAATGCTAAACGCTCTACTGTAATGGCATTAAGTTCTGATGAAAAATTAGATGAGCTAGCAATAAACTTGTTGGGACAATTACTCTTTTGTACTGGCACAGCTGGGATGCAGCGATTCTGGATTAGTCTTTTTGACGGTGAAGTAGATTGATATGCTCTGATTACTAACCACTGCAGGTGTAACAAGAGAAAATCAAGACTCATAACTTGTAACTGCTCAAAACACTTACGCCTATCAAGTCTGACCATTGCTCCACAGACAGCAATGGTTTGTGCCACCGCCAAAATATTTCTTGCGGCGTTGATGTCTTGGTTATGGTGCGTTCCACAATGAGGGAAATGCCATTGCCGCACATTCAACGGCGGACTTTCAACAATTTCACTAGACCCTATTATAAAATCTGTAACACAAATGCAGGCAAAATTAATTACTAATTCGCCCCTTACCACGTCCTTTGTTGTTGCCACGCAATCAATAGAAACAGGAGTCAAGCTCTTGACTAATCGCCGTTCCTCATCTGTTGAATCTTGCGGGTCTAAAGCGAACCTCCTGGAGGTGTGAGATGAATATTCAACGTAAGTACAGTCTACCCAATTGTACGCTTTTGTTAGAGGGTTTAAGTGATGCTGGGAAAACTGCACATTACCAAGAAATGCGTCCAGAATTATCAATATTGGTAAATGCAGAATGCTATGTATCTGGCTATAGTGAGCCCCTAGTGGGAGGGCGGGAATTTTTTGAAAGCTTAGTGAGGTCCGTGAGTGGCTATGCTCAAGAATTTTTGAGTAATGTGTCCCATCCCCAAGGGCATAATCAAGACTCAGAATTAGTGCAGATACAAAAAATTGGCCCCAACCGACATAGATTAATTGTGCATTCTGAAATAACTGTAGGTGGTTTTAACTACAGGCCTAACTATGATAAACCCCCCATTCAAATAGATTTGAATACGGTGCAGTTATTTGATTTAGTTGAAGCTGTGGATCAGTTTTTTGCTGATAGTCAAACCTTACCAGAGTTATCACTAGAGTTGCAGCCAGTTGCTAAGTCTCACAGCAGTGCTAATCAAGTCTTCATCCAACAGGCACTCCCGGCAGCTATAGGTATTTCTGGTCTAGCAGTTGCCGCGACAATGGCTTTTAGCTTGATTCCAGCACCGGAATTACGCCCACCAGAACCAAGGATAGAGGAAGAAACTAGCTCTACAGCGCCGAGCAGGATTTCTGCTACACCACCAAAGACAACAACACCCCCAAATTTAGAAACTGCGACAGCAAATTCAGCAAGTGTGAATACTCCCACGGTTGAGACACCAGCAAAAATTACGGACCTAGAAGCACTCTTAACTAGATCTACGGAAATCACGGACTCAACTCAACTGCGTGTTTTGAATAGCCAAGTTTATGAAAAAATTAATTCTGCTTGG
This sequence comes from Umezakia ovalisporum Ak1311, assembly GCF_029891685.1. Classification (NCBI taxonomy): domain Bacteria; kingdom Bacillati; phylum Cyanobacteriota; class Cyanophyceae; order Nostocales; family Nodulariaceae; genus Umezakia; species Umezakia ovalisporum. Next base: position 76,042 of record NZ_JANQDJ010000047.1, read on the forward strand.
AACAGTCGCTCAGAATTAACAGAAGATTTAGTCTATCGTGTGGGTGTAACTGCCGATACTGAGATTATCGGTTACAAACCAGTGAATGGGGAAGCAAATCAAGGAATAGAGTTAACTCCTTTGCCGAACCTGCTTTACAATCCTGTTAATCGTTCTTCCACCGCCAATGAAAGAATTGCCCAATTTAGAGTAGTTTTTACTCAACAAGGTATTTTGCAAGTTAGCCCTTGGTGGGGGTATCAGTGATGGGGAAAGGGGAGGAGGAATTCATACCCCCTAATCCCTGATCTTGCTCTATTTGATAATTTGTCTCATATAATCGCCCCACAGTTGTGCTGCTTGGCCACTACTGCCTGATGTGGGTGAATTGTTGTCATTACCTAACCAAATACCAGTGACAAGCCGCCGACTGGGGACAGATCCAATAAACCATAGGTCAACGTTTTTATCAGTTGTGCCGGTTTTACCACCTTCCCCTAGGCCGATGGAAGCAGCGCGACCAGTACCGCCAGTGACCGCCTGGCGCATCATCCGAGTAATTTCGTTGGCTACACCCGTGGATAGAACTCGCTCATTGGCCTCGGGATTTTCCTCAAAGGAATAGACAACACGACAGGTTTTTAAATCATTACGATCTTGACAATCACTACTGTCTATGATCCGGCTAATTGCATGGGGTGGATTCCATACTCCACGATTAGTAATAGCGGCAAAAGCACCTGTCATTTCTAAAACATTGACAACACTTTGACCTAGTACTAAGCCGGGAACAGCTTCAAGTGATGACTTGACTCCTAAACGCTTGGCGGTGGAGACGACTTTATCTAGCCCTACTTCTCTGGCAATTCGCAGAGCAATAGGATTTTCTGACAGGGCAAATCCAGTGGTCATATTTAAAAAATTCCCTGCACCAGTTCTACAGGATTTGTAGGTAAAGCCCTGCCAAGGCATAGCAGCGCAGGAATAGGTTTTGGAGGCTGGTATCCCTTTTTCAAGAGCTGCGGCGAAAGCGAAAACTTTGAAGGTAGAACCTGGTTGTCTTTTGGCTTGAACAGCACGGTTAAATTGGCTTTGTCTAAAATCAGTGCCACCTACCATAGACAAAATAGTACCAGTGCTACTGTCTAGAGTAACTATTGCTCCCTGAGAAAAACGAAAGGTTGAGCCAGCGTTGTTGACTGCATTACGCAATGCTTTTTCTGCTTGGGCTTGTATTCGTGGATCAAGCTGAGTTTCAATTATATAATTACCTTCTTTGGCAGCTCCAACTCCTAAAATTGATTCGAGTTCCTGGAAGACATAATTATAAAAGTAAGGAGCAATGGTATTTGCTTGCTGTTCACAAACTTTGGGGCTAATTTGTACTGGGGAGCGCCTGGCTCGATTGGCTTCTTCTGGGGAGATTTTGCCCAGTTCTAACATACGCCTGATTACGCGATTGCGATATTCAACTACTTGTAGCCGATTGGGGTTATTTCCACAAAAGTTGAAAGCGTTGGGAGCAGGTAAAATTCCTACTAATGTGGCAGATTCTGAGAGAGTTAATTCTTTGGCTGGCTTCTCAAAGTAATAACGAGCAGCATCCTCAAATCCGGATGTATCTACGCCCAAAAATACTCGATTTAAGTAGGTGAGCAAGATTTGATCTTTGCTGTAAAAAGTTTCTAGCTTGAAGGACACAACAGCCTCGCGCAGTTTGCGTCCCAAGGAGTCCTGAGCGCCAACATAGTCTCGGAATAAACTCCTGGCTACTTGCTGGGTAATGGTGCTGGCTCCCTGCTGCACATCTCCAGTGCGAGTATTGATGAGCAAGGCTCGCAAAATTCCTAACGGATCAACGCCAAAGTGCCAATTGAAACGACTATCTTCTGAGGCTACCACCGCTGCGGGTAAATAAGGGCCAAAGTCCTGCAAGCCTCGCATATCTATGTGGGAGGTAGTTCGGGGAGCACGCAAGGGGGTCGAGCCATCACGGGCATAAATGACGATGGGAGCTTTGGTAGCTGTGGGTAGAGGTGTGACAGAAAATTTTAACCATTCTACGCCTATGATTAACCCTGCTAAGGCACTAATACCAGCAATACCGTAAGCTGCCCAAGTTGCTGCTTTAATATGCAAGGGTGCTGGATCGACGTATTGCAGGCGCACTGAAGCTGCAAGTTCTGGTGGACCTAAAGTAAAAATATCACCGTGACGCAGTTCTAAGGTATTGATCCGGCGTTTACCACGATAAATACCGTTGGTAGAGTTTTCATCCTTCATCACAAAAACAGGGCTGCGTTGACTCGAATCCCGGGACAGTGAGAGATGAATTTGGCTGACAACTGGGTTGCGAACTACTATGTCACAGGATTTGGAACTACGACCTAGAATGTAGCGATCACCTAACAATGGATAGACTTCCGCCTTGTCCGCCCCCGCATCCTGCACCCATATTTCTGGTACTTTGGCATTGGGCTTGAGCGCCAACTTGGAAAAGTCAACCCTTGCTTGAATTGTATGTACTGCTTGAGTCAGTTGACCAAGTAAAGTTTGTGGCTTGTGAGGAGGTTGGGGGGAACTCATTGGCTATTGACATCACAATTATTGGCAAAGAACCGGTAGAATGACATTCTGAATACAGAATCTTCCACCATTTTACTCATAAGCCGAAGCAGAAATTGGCTATGGGTAACTCCTACCGATTCAATCTTACACTAAGACAATATGGACTCATAAAACACAGCATTATTAACTAATAGACAAATTTAGTTTTATGGTCTGTCATACTGCTTTTATCTGCTATTTTTGCTGAAATTTGAATTTTGAAAATCCGAAGATTGTGAAAATTCTGGTCTGTTAGTTATGGAAAAAACTCGTCAGATGCTTAATTTTTAAGATTAGCGTGACCTTTCACCGGAACTTGGTGTTTTTTGGAAAGAACCAATTAACAAACAAACAATACCAACACTAATAAACGAATCAGCCATGTTAAATACAGCAAAATTAATCAGGCGCAAATCGAGAAAATCAACGACGTAGCCTAAAACAAAGCGATCAATTCCATTGCCCATCGCTCCACCTAAAATCAAACCATAACCTAATTGATCCCAACGATTTAATTCCTGACCAAACCATGCTAATGCTATTAAGACCAAACTCACACCCAAGGATAGCCAGCGTAACCATTCTACTTTTCCACTGAATAGACTAAAAGCCGCACCAGTATTAGTGACATAGGTAAGATGAAATACATCGGGTAGGATTGGTAGTGTTTCTCCCAAACTAAAAGTTTGGACTACCCAATATTTTGTTAATTGATCTATGAAAAAAGCGACCAAGGCGATAATCCAAAAAAGATGATTTTTTAAACGCATGAAACTAGGGAGTAGAAAGTGGGGAATGAGAGCTTGTACAGCACGGTGTCAATAGAGATACAAATAAGTCAGTTAACGAATAAAATTAACTATATTACGAAAAGTAAATATGCCTCAAACCCTGACCTAGCCTGGCCATAACTAATAAAACATGAGATGACGTAATATATATGCTATTACGGTAACAGCACACACTACAGCTAGTTGACCGGGTAGTGCAAACCAAGAGTATCTGAGGATTGCTTGGGTTAAAGCCAGACTTTCCGTACCTTTCCACTGAAAAATATAACTGATTATCAAATAAGTAACACCGCAGAGGTGGACAGTTAACAAGCCACTCAAACAACTAAAAGCCAAGGTTTCCAACCTGGGTCTAGCTTTAAAGGACAAAAATCCACAAATCCAGGCTCCAGGAACAAAGCCTAGCAAATAGCCAAACTGAGATAGTTTGACATAACCAATACCGCCACCTTCAGCAAATACAGGTAGTAAGGTTAAACCCATGACTAAGTAGGCGATTTGAGAGAGTGCGCCAGCATTTTTCCCTCCTAAACAACCTACTAACAGCACTGCACCGACTTGACAGGTGACACCCAGAGAAAAAGTCTGGATTCCTTGCTTACTCCAATTCCAAGGTAAGGCAACACCATAGGCTTCTAGGAATGTACCGCCCATTGTCAGGAGCAAACCAACCATAGACCATAGTAATTGAATAGTTCCCACATTTCCCACAGTTCCAGCCATTTTACTTGCACAAATGCTCAAACAATGTTTTCCAAGACTATTTTTCCTGTTTGAGGTTCTGCATTGAGAGTAATTTTATACATAATCTATATTTGACTAATGCTGATTTCTCATTATGACAAGTGAATCATATTTTTAGTTTCTTGTGTACCTGGGACTGAGGTTAATGTGTCTGTGTCTGTTCTTGTCCAAAGATATATAGCAATTTTCAACGATTGTAAATAATTGGGCAAACATAATCGAGCCTCGGCCAAGCCATACCTAAGGTTACTAGACAAACAAAGTCTCCCTGTGTGGATTTAAGATGAAATGAACTGCATATACAGGTTTTGTCTGGGTAGTTCTACGATTTTTCATTGCCAGGACTGAATAAAATTTGATTGTAATAATTTTAGATTTTAGATTTTGAATTGAAATAAAAATTTTCCCTTCTACAATCCTAAATCATAAAATTATTGCTGGAAAATATTTTAGAAATGGCAAAAATTTATCATGTAAAAGGCAAAGGTAACAGCAACAAGCATTTGATAAATAAGATAGACAAAATCACCCGATGTATCTTACAGCATATCGTGACTAAATGAGGTACAGTAAGACGGGGTGCATGAAAAAGAAAAATGAGGGCATATTCCATCGACTTGCGAGAAAAAATAGTCAAAGCGTATGAACAAGGAGACACCTCAATCAGAAAAGTCGCGGCAAGATTTGGTGTAGCCAAAAGCTTTGTACAAAAACTACTGTTGATGAACAAGATGCAAGGTCATGTCCAACCGAAAAAATAAGGTGGGACAATGAAAGGCCAATTGGATGGGCAGGAAGAATTACTGAGAGAAATGGTGGAAAAGTACCCAGATGCAACATTAGAAGAATACTGTGAGTATTGGGGTATAACTTACAATCAATGGGTGAGTACAACGACCATGTGTCGGGCATTGCAAAAGCAAGAACTCTCACGAAAAAAAAAGACATTACGCAGCAGCCAAGGAAAAACAGAACGAGTCCAGCATTTGAAAACTGAGTATTGGCAACAAGTAAAACAACAAGACGCAAAAAACTTGGTTTTTATTGATGAAATGGGGGTGTTATTGGGTATGACA